>NZ_MQTZ01000003.1 GCF_001939115.1 Leptolyngbya sp. 'hensonii'
GGGAGAGGGGGCAGGGGGGTGAGGGCAAGCAGAAGTTTATCGGTGTTATTTAATTCTCATTCCTAAGCCAGTCGATACTTGAGCCAAAAAGCCAGCATGGGCAGCGCAATCCGATAGCCATGCTTGGGACCATACACCAAGCCTTTCTGCTCCAAACTGGTCAGAGCCCCCTGCAATCCCCCTCCCCGAGAGAGTTGATGCCTGCGAATATATTCACGGGAGTGGGGACTATCCGTAGGATCAAGGGCCAAACTTTCCAAAACTCGAACCTGACTGGGGGGCAGGAGAAGAATGAGGGATTCAAAGGTGACAGACAAATCTTCAACCAGTTCCAGGGCACTCTGATAAACCTGGTGAGCCTGAATCAACCCCGCACCCATGCTTTGCAGACTGTCACCCATCCGTCTATTCAAGCAGATCCGTCGGAGCAGTGCGAGAGCATCCCCGAAATGCCCCTGAACAAAGCTCAGAAATAGCTGCAGGGCCTGACCTTCTGGGTCAAAGGTCAATCCTTTGAGGGCCAGAGTAGATTCAACCCAATCCCAGAGATCCTGATCAGCCAGGGGTGCGAGAGAAAGCACCTGTAAAGTACTGTCCTGAACCCAAGATTCTGCGATCGTAGCAATCAGGGCATAGCTAACCCGGCTCTGACACTGGATTTCCTGGCGTAGATAGGCCTCCCATTTACCATGCCGATCCCAGGAACGAATGTGGGGAAAGTTCTGGAAAACCATCACAACGCGACAATCCAGTACCTCAGCCAAATGTTGGGGCAGGCTCAGCAGAATTTGGAACAGCGTCCATTCTCCACCTGCGAAGAGGTTCCAGGTCAGTTGTAGCGCCTCACCGGGGCGTTGTTCTAAACCCAGAGGCTGATGGGCAATCCACTGTTGGATGATCGTCAACTCCTGCTCTTGGCTAAATACCGTCATTAAACTTTCAGCCAGAAGGGTCAGAAAACGGATCGGATCTGTAGCCCGTAAACAATCAATTTCTAAAACTCTCGCCCCGACTTGATAGGCTGCTGCTCGAATCAGGGTTCTACGTCCAATCCCGGGAACACCAGCAATCAAGACATCCCCGTCTTCTGCCAGAATTTGGCTCAATTGCTGCAGTTCACCCTGCCGCCCGATTAAGGAGTGTGGTTCGAATGGATTTTGTGCCATTACTGCAATGTCATCTCCTGCAGGCCAGGTAATCAGATTATAGTTAACTCTAATTATTAGTGCCAGATTGCCTGGATTGGCACTATGATCAGGGATGGATCCCTTGCCATTCTTGATCCCATAAACTGGTAAGGACAAGATCTTTAGTTCCCCTGCAGGCAAATTCCCTTGCTGTGCATTCTTTCCCCGGACCTTGTGCTATGGTGCTAACCTCTTTACCCGATCCAATGACCGCATGGCAGAGTCTGGAAGCAGACAAAGCAGTTGCCCTGCTGGACAGTAACGCCCAGATGGGACTGACTTCCCAGCAAGTTGCAGAAAGACTGCAACAATATGGCCCTAACGAGCTACAGGAGACCGGTGGGCGCAGCGCGCTCTCGATTCTGATTGATCAGTTCACTAACATTATGTTGCTGATGCTGATCGCGGTGGCGATCGTGTCGGGGGTATTGGATTTTGTCGATTTACAGAAGAAGCTGGCTGATGGGGATATCCCTTTCAAAGATACGATCGCCATTTTTGCCATTGTGATTCTGAATGGCCTTCTAGGCTATGCCCAGGAAAGTAAAGCCGAGAAGGATCTGGCCGCATTGAAAAAGCTTTCTTCCCCCAAAGTCAGGGTTGTGCGGGATGGGAAACCCTTAGAATTAGCGGCCAAGGATCTGGTACCCGGTGATGTCATGCAGTTGGAGGCGGGGGTCCAGGTCCCAGCAGATGGACGACTCCTGGAAGCGGCCAACCTACAGGTGCGGGAAGCAGCCCTGACCGGTGAAGCTCAGGCGGTGGATAAGGAAACAGATATCCTACTATCCGAAGATACGCCGATCGGGGACTGTAACAATCTGGTGTTTCAGGGAACTGAAGTGGTCTATGGACGGGGCACTGTGTTAGTGACCAAGACCGCCATGCAAACTGAATTAGGCAAAATTGCCACCATGATTCAGTCTGTTGAATCGGAACCCACCCCCCTCCAGAAACGGATGGGACAACTGAGTAACGCCTTGGTCAGCGGATCGTTGATTCTGGTTGCTTTCGTCGTGGTGGGTGGGGTCATCCGTGCCGGATTTGGATCTCTGAATGCACTTCTGGAAGTCTCCCTGAGTATGGCTGTGGCGATCGTCCCGGAAGGCTTACCAGCGGTGATCACCGTCACACTAGCCCTGGGCACCCAGCGAATGGTGCGGCGGCACGCTCTGATCCGTAAATTGCCAGCCGTTGAAACCCTCGGTTCCGTCACCACAATTTGTTCAGATAAAACAGGCACCCTGACCCAGAATAAGATGGTGGTGCAGTTGGTTCGTACAGCCAGTCATTCCCTCCACGTTACCGGCGAGGGGTATGACCCCCAGGGAGATTTTGTTGCTGAAGCCGGAGCGATTACGGTAGGAGAGCAGCCGGAAGTGGGAGCTCTGCTTCTAGCCTGCGCCATCTGTAATGATGCTGTGCTGCAACAACAGGAGGGGCAATGGAAAATTCTGGGAGATCCGACAGAAGGAGCCCTGCTCACCCTGGCCGCCAAAGCTGGGTTCGAAAAAGATCAGTGGAGCAGTAAGCTTCCCCGCATCCATGAATTTCCCTTCTCCTCAGAGCGCAAGCGGATGAGTGTGATTGTGAAGGATGAAGCCAGCTCCTTAAAGACAGAGGCTGCTTTCTGCTCTGCTTCTGCAACCCATTTGGTCATGTTTACCAAGGGATCCCCAGAATTAATTCTGGAACGATGTACCCTAATCCAGGTGGGCCAGGAACCCCAACCCCTAACGGACGCTCAACGGGCTGAGATTCTGGAACAAAATAACCAAATGGCGGGGAGAGGTCTGCGGGTCTTGGGTTTTGCAGGCAAACCCCTGAGTGAAGAATCGATCAAGCTATCGGATGAGGTCGTCGAGCAGAACCTGGTCTGGATTGGCCTGGTTGGCATGCTGGATGCCCCTCGACCGGAAGTCCGCGATGCAGTCAAGCGTTGTCTGGAAGCTGGCATTCGTCCCATTATGATTACAGGTGACCACCAGTTGACAGCCCAGGCGATCGCTGAAGATCTGGGGATTGCCAAACCCGGTGATCGGGTCCTTGTAGGCCGAGATCTGGAAAAGATGAGTCCAGAGGACCTGGCTGATCAAGTTGAACGGGTGAGCGTTTACGCTAGGGTGGCCCCTGAACACAAGCTACGGATTGTGCAAACCCTCCAGCGAAAACGGCACGTCGTTGCCATGACTGGGGATGGGGTCAATGATGCACCAGCCCTGAAGCAAGCAGATATCGGTGTGGCCATGGGAATTACCGGTACCGATGTCAGCAAGGAAGCGAGCGATATGGTGCTGCTGGATGACAACTTTGCCACGATCGTGGCGGCGACCGAAGAAGGCCGAGTCGTTTACACCAATATTCGTCGGTTCATCAAATACATTCTCGGCTCCAACATTGGAGAGTTGCTGACGATCGCGGCAGCACCGATTCTTTTGCCTACCGGCGGCGGGGTTCCCCTTTCTCCCTTGCAAATTCTCTGGATGAATCTGGTAACGGATGGATTACCAGCCCTGGCCCTGGCCGTTGAACCAGCAGAACCCAATGTCATGCAACGGCCCCCCTATGATCCGCAGGAGAGTATCTTTGCACGCGGGTTAGGGTCTTACATGATTCGAGTTGGGGTCATTTTTTCCATTCTCTCGATCGCCCTGATGCTCTGGTCCTTTGAATATACCCATACAACTGGGACGGAACCTGATCGCTGGAAAACGATGGTTTTTACAACCCTGTGTTTGGCGCAAATGGGGCATGCTCTGGCCATCCGTTCCAATACCCGGTTGACGATCGAATTGAATCCTATTTCCAATCCCTTTGTGCTGGCTGCCGTAGCCTTAACAACTCTGTTGCAATTAGCTCTAATTTACATCGCCCCCCTACGGAGCTTCTTCGGCACCCATTATCTCTCTCCCACTGAATTGCTGGTTTGTCTGGGCTTCAGTGCCTTAATGTTTATCTGGATTGAAGCAGAGAAAATTTTCATTCGCATCTATAAGGCAATTCGCCCCTAGGTCTGTCCACCGCTGTTTTGTCCAGGTATGTTTTTGAAAACTCTCCACCTGCGTCAGTTTCGCAATTACCTGGATCAGCATGTTTACCTGAAAGCTCCAAAAACCATTCTGGTGGGGGATAATGCCCAGGGTAAATCCAATCTGCTGGAAGCTGTAGGGTTACTCTCTTCGCTACGATCGCACCGAACCAGCCGGGATCGAGACCTGATTTGGGAAGGGGCATCGATTGGACAGATCACAGCTTTACTGGAGCGAGACAGTGGGCCTGTCGAACTAGCCCTGACGCTCCGCCAGAGCGGTCGTCGAACGGTGGGCCTGAATGGGGAAACCCTGCGCCGCCATCTGGATTTCCTGGGCGTCTTGAACACAGTTCAATTCTCCAGTCTGGACCTGGATCTAGTGCGCGGTGGCCCAGAACATCGCCGTCACTGGATGGATGCCCTGCTGATTCAACTGGAACCAGTCTATTCCCACCTGCTGCAGCAGTATAACCAAGTTCTGAAGCAGCGCAATGCCCTACTGAAAGAAAAGCAGAAGTCAGCCCTAAGAGGGCAATCAGGGGAAACCCACTCCTCCGATTCCACCCTGATCTCGCCCATCTCAGAACTGGCTTTGTGGGATGCCCAACTAGCTGCATCCGGGTCTCGCCTGATCCGCCGTCGGGCCCGGATGATTGAACGGCTGGCTCCTCTGGCTCAGACCTGGCATCAGGCCATCAGCAACCGGATCGAGCAGCTAGAGGTCCAATATGCCCCCAATGTTCAGGTGTGTGCTGGAGACGCGCCCGACTGGCTGAAATCGGGAGCAGATCCTGGTTCCGATCGTTCAGACAGTCCAGAAGCCGTTCAGCAAGCGTTCTTAGATAAAATCCAGGCCAGGGCCTTAGCTGAACATCACCAGGGCACCAGTCTGGTTGGCCCCCATCGAGATGAAGTAGAGCTAATCATCAATGGCACCCCCGCGCGCCATTACGGTTCCCAGGGACAGCAAAGAACCCTGGTGCTTGCTTTGAAGCTGGCGGAACTAAAGCTGATTGAAGAAGTTATTGGGGAGGCCCCCCTCTTGCTCCTGGATGATGTGTTGGCAGAACTCGATTTACATCGCCAGAATCAGTTACTAGAAGCGATTCAAGAGCGATTTCAAACCTTGATTACAACCACCCATCTGGGAGCCTTTGATGCCCAGTGGTTGAAATCCGCTCAAATCCTGACCGTCCAGGCTGGCCTCATTGCCCCTCACTGAACCTCACCGACCTGGGCGGGGGGGCTTCTGCTTCGCCACCGTTAACATGGGCATCTGGGGTCGGGACGATTGAGCCGGGAGATAGCGCTGAGAAACGGGTTCCGGAAGCTGGGTCCGACTCCGCTGCATCAGCCACCAGCGAAGCATAACCGCCACACCGACTGTTCCAATTCCCACTGTGGCTAGGGACCAGCTACTATCTAACCCACCGATGGCGACATCCACCGCACCCGCTATCAAGATAAAGCTCGAAATGGGTTCCTTCCTGTAGGCTAACTTCAAGAACCGGGGCCAAACAACATTCATGAGCATTTGCCGCCACAACTTGGTCTAAACGATTGGTCTAAACGATTGGTCTAAACGATTGGTCTAAACGATCGACATTGAGATTCTATGCCATAGATACCCCAAATCATACCCTTCCAAACCTGGGTCACTCTTGATGCAATAGGCGCTGATGAAACGACCTCTCCTCTCCCATTGTACTTAACCGATTCAGGTTGCCTGCTCCAGTAGCGTGACAAACCTAAAATGCTGGTTTCGCTTTGCAGGAAGCCAGTCCCTGCCAACCCCAATGGAGGAAACCGTGCGTCCCCCGCAACTCCTCCGTAAAAAAGGCAACCACCTCAGAGGCAAGTGGCATCGAAAATTAATCAGCTCAATCGTAATCGATAGCCCTACTCTAGAGCGCTAGACAACAGAAACGCTGTGAGATCAATCATAAATTTTGAGAAGTGATCGTTCTGGGCTCCCCCAGAACGATAAAAGCCCTACTGTAAACCCAACCAGGCCAGAATCCCGGTACCTGTGACATATTCGATCACCAGGATCACCGTTATGCCAACCATAGCGGCGCGACCATTCAGACGCTCAGCGTACTCATTAAAACCAAATTTGGGATCTTCTAACTTGGGAGCGACAGAAGGTTGGGGCTGCGTCATTTTAGTTACAATTCTTTACTTCGCTTTCCATTGTAGGCAAGCTTGCCCCCCCGTCAAGCTAAAAAACCAATCAAAATGAAGGAAAGGGGCGATCGTTGATGAGGTCATTCATGGAAATTGGTGTTCCAAAGGAAACAAAAGATCAGGAATTCCGGGTGGGCTTGAGTCCAGTCAGTGTCCGGGCCTTGTGTGACAATGGCCACTCGGTTTATGTGGAGCAGCAAGCCGGTATGGGCTCCGGCTTTACCGACGCAGACTACAGACAGGCTGGGGCGATCATCGTGGCCCAGCCCTCGGCAGCCTGGGATCGGGAACTAGTCATAAAGGTCAAAGAACCCTTGCCGTCAGAATATGACCTGCTGCAAAAAGGGCAATTGCTGTTTACTTACCTGCATCTGGCTGCCGATCGCCCCCTGGCCGAGCAGTTAATTCGCACCGGGGTGAGCGCCATTGCCTATGAAAGTGTTGAGTTGCCCGATCGCAGGCTTCCGTTGCTGACCCCAATGAGCATCATCGCTGGACGCCTGTCGGTGCAATTTGGGGCCAGATTCCTGGAGCGGCAACAGGGAGGCCGAGGGGTTCTACTAGGTGGAATTCCTGGAGTCCGCCCCGGCCATGTGGTGATTCTGGGTGGGGGGATTGTGGGGACAGAGGCTGCCCGCATGGCGATCGGCCTGGGAGCTCAGGTGACTATTTTTGACATCAATGTGGAGCGATTGGCCTACCTGGAAACCCTCTTTGATTCCCGGGTGACCCTGCTCTACAGTAGCGCCCGGGACATTGAAGCGATGGTGCCCCAGGCGGATCTGCTGATTGGGGCAGTGCTCGTTCCGGGGCGTCGATCGCCGGTCCTGGTTTCCCGGTCACTGGTACAGCAGATGCACCCCGGTTCCGTAATCGTGGACGTAGCTGTAGACCAAGGGGGATGCATTGAGACGGTGCATCCGACATCCCACACCACTCCCACCTATGTCGAGGCAGGAGTGGTTCACTATGGGGTGCCAAACATGCCCGGTGCCGTTCCTTGGACTGCCACCCAGGCCCTTAATAACAGCACTCTGCCCTATGTGCTCAAACTGGCGAACTATGGGGCAGAGGCTTTGAAACTAGATAGCGGATTGGCCAAAGGTTTAAACGTACACAATCACCAGTTGGTGCATCCCGTTATACAGGAAGTGTTTCCCGATCTGGTGCCTTGAGATCCTGGCAATATTGCTCATAGACCCCATCCAGGAATTGCCAGAGGGCATCCGCTGCTTGACCCGCTACCTGCAGCACTTCAGCCTGTTTTTCAGGGGAATCCGCGTGTTGCTCAATCAACTGCATTTCGGCATCAGCATGCCAAACATCTGCTGTCTGATGAACGGTAAAGAATTCATAGGCAGCGGGGTCTTGCATGCCGTAGAACTGTTGCAAACCACTGATCTTGGTGGCGGCGATTTCGGGAATCTGAGATTCATAGACATACAGTGCTGCCAGCCCCGCATAGAAAGGAGACTCAATACAGAGCCGCCGGAAGGTGTTAACCAGGTTTTCTGTGGTGGGCAGGGGGGCCGTTTCAGTTAGTTCACGGTCCGTTGCTCCCAGGGCAGTGGCAAAAGTTTGCCAGAGGGCCGGATGGTTACGAGGCCCCTGCTCTTCACTAACCAAGTTCTCCAGAATTTCCTGACGAACCGCGATCGACCCACCAAAGTGGGGCGTATTAAAGTGAACACCACTGACATAGGTCGGAAAAGCCAGGACATTTTGGAAGTACTGGACAGCATATTGCCGCAACTGGTCTTGGGTCAACTTACCTTCTGTCCAGGCGACATAAAACGGGTGGGTCAGCAGATGTTTGTTGTGGATCAGCTCGTTCAGTTGAGCCCGTAAGGTCATATCCCCTCTCCTGAAGAAAATGGAGTAATTTTCGCCATCATATAGCAAATCTTATTTGAATGCGGTGGCTGGGAAGTCGCCCTGTCATCGCCTGAACAGATGGGTGAACAAGCTCGATCGACCGCGCTTCAAAACTGATCTTTCAGCCCTCGCAAGCGGGCAAAAGTTTGAATGGGATCGGAACTCTGGACAGCCGCCTGAAGGACCGGGTGATCCCAACGCAGGAAAGGGTTGGTTCGCTTCTCCAGACTCAGCCAGCAAGGTATCGTCGGCTGGGCATGGGATCGGGCATTTTGCACCGACTCATAGTAGCGTTGCAGGTCTGAATTTTCTCGATCGACGGTTAAGGCAAACTGGAGGTTCTTCAGCGTGTACTCATGGGCACACCAGACCCGGGTGTGATCAGGCAGGCCCCGCAACTTTGTCAGTGAATCCACCATTTGAGCCGGTGTTCCTTCGAATAAACGCCCACAACTTCCAGAAAACAGCGTGTCTCCGCAGAAAAGCTCTCCCTGGTCATGGGCAGCAACCGGAGGAAAGTAATAGGCAATATGGGCATAGGTATGACCGGGCACAAAGAGAATCGTGCCCAGTCGATCGGCAAAGGTGACCCGATCTCCATCTTCCAGGAATACCTGCTGGCCTGGAATCCGGCCTCGATCCCTGGCTCCTCCATAAACCACAGCCTGGGGAAAGTGCTGCAGGAGGTGGGTATTCCCGCCCACATGATCGGAGTGATGGTGGGTATTGAAGATTGCAATCAAATCAGCCTGCAGAAAACTCAGGTAACGCAAAACCGGTTCAGCATCAGATGGATCAACCACCGCAGCCAGATGGTTTTGGGGATCATGCAGGAGAAAAATATAATTATCCGATCGAGCTGGAAGAGAATGAATTTGCATAGCACCGTTAATTCAGTAGGATAGGACGTGAGGGAGCACATCCTGGGAGTCAGGCAATGGCAAAAGCAGCAAGAGACAGAGCCGAGCCGGATATCAGATATATCTTAGATTGGACCCTCAACTCCGGGCAGTTGAAGCGGCAGCATCATATTCGACTGACGTTAGAAATGCTTTCTGGAAAAGGGATTACTGAAATCGATCGTCGCCAGATCAATCGTATTTTCGACTATATTCAAACAGGCCGAATTAAGTTAGTAGACTAAGCCCTAGGCCATCACAAAACAGGAAATCCTTGTCGTGACACAGACCCCATCCACCATCCTGGTTACGGGAGGAGCAGGATATATTGGCTCTCACGCCGTTCTGGCCCTACAGCAGGCTGGTTATTCGGTAATCATCCTCGATAATCTGGTCTATGGACATCGTGACTTGGTAGAAACGGTGTTGCAGGTAGAGTTGATTGTGGGGGACACGACCGATCGAACCCTGCTGGATCACCTGTTTGCCCAACAGGATATTGCGGCTGTCATGCATTTCGCAGGCTATGCCTATGTGGGTGAGTCTGTCCAGAATCCCGGCAAATACTATCGTAACAATGTGGTTGGAACCCTGACCCTGCTGGAGGCCATGGCCGCAGCTTCAATTCAGAACTTTGTCTTTTCCTCCACCTGTGCCACCTATGGCATGCCCAAAACAGTTCCGATTCCAGAAGCGCATCCCCAGTCTCCGATCAATCCCTATGGGGCCAGTAAGCTGATGGTGGAGCACATTCTAGCCGACTTTGAGGTAGCCCATGGGTTGAGATCGGTCTGTTTCCGCTACTTCAATGCCGCAGGGGCCGATCCGGCAGGGCGTCTGGGAGAGGATCACAATCCTGAAACCCATTTGATTCCCCTGGTCCTACTGACCGCACTGGGGCAACGAGACTGCATTTCCATCTTTGGGACCGACTATCCTACCCCTGATGGTACCTGCATTCGAGACTATATCCATGTCGCCGATCTGGCTGCGGCCCATGTGGCGGGACTGGAATACCTGATGCAGGGTGGCCGGAGCGAAGCCTTTAATTTAGGGAATGGCAGTGGGTTTTCAGTCAGAGAGGTGATTGAGGCAGCGCAAGAGATTACCGGGCAGCCCATCTCTGTGGTGGAACAAGATCGCCGTCCAGGTGATCCGCCTGTTTTGGTCGGCAGCAGTGACAAGGCCCGTCAAATTCTCCACTGGCAGCCCCAATATAGCGATCTCAACACCATCCTGAAGCATGCCTGGCAATGGCATCAGTTAAGGCACAACCATGGATAAGGTCATATGGAAAAAGGCTGGACGGTAAAAGCAAGTATTTCTCTCGCGACCTTGCTGGCTTTCACGATCGGACTGGCCGTTCTCCTAAGAGTTTTAAATCTGGGTAGCCGAGAATTCTGGTACGACGAGGTGCTCTCCCTGGCCCTGTCCACCAGTCAGAGATCCCTCTACGAAACCCCCGGTGACCTCCCTGTTGCTCTGGCTGATCTGGTACCTGCCTTGCAACTGCCGGTTGAATTAAGCTTTGGGGATGGGATTCAGTCCCTCCGGAGACTCCTCCTCAGCCTCACAGGGGGAGAACCCCATCCCCCCCTATTTTTCCTGGCCCAGCATGTCTGGTTGCGGGGCTTCGGTGCCGGAGAAGCTGCCATGCGGAGTCTCAATACCCTACTCAGTTTGGCCGCGATCGCCAGCACCTATGGATTGGGGCGGCTCCTGCTGGGGCATCTGGGGGGATTAACCCTGGCCGCCCTACTCAGCGTTAATCCCTTTTTTTTATTTCATTCCCTGAACGTCCGCATGTATGCGCCACTGGTTCTCTGGGCTACCCTCAGTGCCTGGGCCATGCTGCATTTGACGGGCTGGGCTACCCCTGCGCCCCCCACTTCAGAGGCGGCTGCCCCATCCATCTGGCAGCGTCGTGCCCCTTGGTTCTGGAGCCTAATCTTAATCGCTTCCATCGCAGCAGGGCTGATGACGTTCTATCTATTTTTTTACTGGATTATCACCCTGGCCGCGATCGCCCTGTTTCTGGATCGACGACGCTGGTGGCAGCATGGGTTGCGGTTGACGATCGGCTTCTTGCTCACCACTCCCTGGCTGCTGTGGGGTTTCACCAAGCAGTTGCGGAATGCAGACCTGAAACGCTTCAACACTGCGCTGGGTCCGATCGCCACCACCCTCCGCCATCTGCAAGATGTGCTGCAAACCCTGGGCAATCACTTAGTGATCGGAGATTGGGCCACCAGTCTGCCTCCTGTCATAGGAATAGTGGATGGCATCGGGGTTCTGCTGCTGTTATTGACCTGTCTCCCCCAACTACGCCTTCAGGAACAGCGGCGCTTGGTGGGGGTGGCGCTGATGCTGGGTCTTCTTCCCATGGCCCTGGCCTTAGGCGTGGATATCCTCACAGGCAAATTTACAGTCGGGTTCGGTTGGGGTCGCAGTTTGATTTTTATCCTCCCTGGTTGTCTACTACTGCTGATGCTGGCAGTCAGGCAACTCCCACCTCGCTGGAATAATCTGGCCCTCACCGGCCTGCTCTTAATTTATCTGAGTAGCAACATCGCCGACTATAGCCTGAGAAGTCGCCAAATCTTTCATGGCATGGCCGCAATGATCCAGCCACCGGCTCCGACGCTGATTGTCATGAACTCCAAAGCTTGGGGCCATGTCCTGCGGCTGGCCTATTACCTGCCCAGCAGTCCAGCTAGTTTTTTGCTGGCCCAAAGATCCTCCGATCTGGCCTCCAGCCTGCAGCAAGTCCTGGCTGCTAACCCCCGCAAGTACGATCGGGTGCTCTGGTTAGACAGTGCTGCTCCGATCTGGTCTCCTCCCAGCACGGAGGATGAACGATCGACAGTGGCAGCGGTGTTAGCCCGCAGCTTTAAGTTAATTCAGGCCAGGGAGCTGACTGGCACGATGGAGATTGACCAATTTACGGCCCAACTGTATCAACGTCGCTGATTGTAGTGAATTGGAGCAGAGCCCTGACCACGACTTAAAGCGTCTCCTGAATAGATGTGTTATGGACACCGTGAATCCTGATAATCACTCCCCCCCCCTAGAGGGTTATCGCCTCACCCAACTCTTGCACGCCGGGAGCCGCAGCCTGGTCTATCGGGGGATACGCCTAACGGATGAACTGGCTGTAGTGCTGAAGTTCTCCCAGGATGCACGGCCCTGGCTGCAAGACTTGCTGCAATTGCGCAATCACTACATCATCACCAAAAACTTGAATTTACCAGGCGTGGTGCAACCCCTTGGATTGGAACCTTATGGTCATGGGTTTGTGCTGGTCATGGCCGATGAGGGCTATATCGCACTCTCAGATTACATTAAGGCCCATCCTCTCAATCTGGCTGAGTTTTTGGCGATCGCCATACAGCTTGCTGACATTCTGCATCACTTGTATCAACACCGGGTCATCCATAAAGACATTAAACCTGCCAACATTTTGATCCACCCGGAGTCAAAGCACATCCAGCTAATCGACTTCAGTAGTGCATCCCTATTGCCCAAGGAAACAGAAGATGTCAAACCCCCTTCTATCTTAGAAGGAACACTGGCTTATTTAGCGCCAGAGCAAACGGGACGAATGAATCGGGGAATTGACTACCGGACTGATTTTTATGCCTTGGGTGTGACGTTCTTCGAATTGTTAACGGGACAATTACCCTTCCGATCGAACGATCCTCTGGAACTACTGCATGGCCATATCGCAAAGCCAGCACCATCGGTCTGTGAATTCCAACCAGACATCCCGCCTGGGATGGGGCAGATCGTAGCCAAACTGCTGGCCAAAAATGCAGAGGACCGCTATCAAAGTGCCCTCGGCCTGAGGTATGACCTAAACCAGATCCGGCATCGTTGGGAACAATCCGAGGACATTGAAGCATTTGAGCTTGGCTCCAGGGATATGAGCGATCGGTTTCTGATTCCTGAAAAGCTCTATGGCAGGGAATTCGAAATTAACACCCTGCTGCATACTTTTAGCCAGGTCAGTCAGGGTATCACCGCACTCATCCTGGTCAAGGGTTTCTCTGGCATTGGCAAAACTGCGATCGTCCATGAAGTTCACAAGCCCATTGTTCAACAACGGGGCTATTTCATTCAAGGAAAGTTTGACCAGTTCAATCGCAATATTCCCTTTTCTGCTTTTGTCCAAGCCTTTCGCAATTTGATGGGACAACTACTCAGTGAAAGCGAGGCTCAGTTGCAGGTCTGGAAATCCCAGATCCTCGCAGCTGTTGGTGAAAATGGCCAAGTGATAATCGATGTAGTTCCGGAATTAGAGCAGATTATTGGTGCACAGCCTGAGGCAATGGAACTATCCGGCACAGCAGCCCAGCATCGGTTTAATCTGTTATTCCAAAAATTCATTCAAGTCTTCGCCACAGCCGCTCATCCCCTGGTCATGTTTTTGGATGACTTACAGTGGGCTGATTCTACCTCCTTGCATTTTCTCCAACGGCTAATAGCGGAGTTGGAAACGGGCTACCTGCTGCTGATTGGAGCATACCGAGATCACGAAGTCTCCCCCGTTCATCCATTGATGCTAACCCTGGAAACCCTGAGCCAAACACAGGCAAAGATAACCACGATCGCCCTACCCCCATTAAGCCTGAGCAGTTTAAACCATTGGGTTGCCGATACGCTTAATTGTTCTCAGGCCCTGGCACAACCCTTAACCGAACTGGTCTTTCAGAAAACCCAGGGCAATCCGTTCTTTGCCACACAGTTCCTTCAGTCCCTGCATCAAGACGGGCTGATTGAATTTGACCTGCAAGCCGGACATTGGCAGTGCGATATTGTCCGGGTGCGGGAAGCGGCCCTGACGGATGATGTGGTCGAGTTTATGACATTGCAGTTACAAAAACTGCCCCCAGCCACCCAAGCTGCTCTAAAGTTAGCAGCCTGTATTGGTAACCCATTTGATTTGGCGACCCTAGCGATCGTGCGAGATCCACGAGATGGGAACACCTCTGAACAATCTGAAATCGAAACAGCCACTGTTCTATGGGCTGCGTTACAACAGGGAGTCATCCTACCCCTGAGCGAAATCTACAAATTTTTCCAGGAGGGGGCAGACATTGGAAGAGAACCCACTTCTGAGTTTTGGATGCTGGATTCTGCCACCTGCACCTACCGGTTCTTGCACGATCGCGTGCAAGAGGCCGCTTATTCAATGATTCCAGCCTCTCAAAAAGAAGCCGTCCACCTCCAGATCGGTCGCTTGCTTTTAGAGCGCATCCCCCCCAACGATCGTGAGCTGCAACTCTTTCAGATTGTCAATCAACTGAATCACGGCATCACTCTCATTCGCACTGGCAGGGAACGGGAGGAACTGGCCCATCTCAACTGGCGGGCTGGCGCGAAAGCCCGGGCCGCTTCAGCCTACGAGGCTGCCATGAATTATCTGGATATTGGGATCCAGCTTTTATCACCTCAAAGCTGGAAACACCAGTACAGTCTCAGCCTGAGACTGCATCATCTGGCCACTGAGGTTGCCTATCTTTGCGGTGCCTATGACCGTATGGCAGCACTGATTACAGCCGGGCTACAGCACAGCAACAATCATCTGGATCGGGCCAAATTCTACGAAATTCAGATTCTGGCCCTAGTGGCCCAGAACCAAACCCGGGCGGCGGTCGATTATGCCCGTCATGTTCTGCCAAACTTCGGCGTTCAACTTCCCCAAAACCTCTCTAAACCGCGTATCCTCCTGGGTTTCTTCGCCACCCTCTATCGCATGGCAGGCAAAACTCCCAGAGATTTGCTCACCCTACCTGTCATGTTAGACCCTGACAAATTAGCAGCCTGCACCCTGATCAATGCGATTGGCGCAGCAACGGAAAGGGGTCTGCCAGAGATTCTGCCCTTTATAACGTTTACAGGTATTTCTTTATACCTGCGTTATGGCAATATTCCCAAGTCATCACTGGCTTACACCATCTATGCCTTCTTGCTCTGCGAAAAGCTCGGTCGCGTAGACGCTGGATATGCGATCGGCAAAGCTGCGATCGCATTATGTCACCGGACTTCTTCCAAAGCAGCACTGGCCTCCACCCTGTTTCTCTGGAATCGCTTTATTGCCTATCGCAAGGAATCTTTAAGCAGCACACTACAGTTCTTGTTAGAAGCCTATCAGGTGAGTCTGGAGGTCGGAGATGTTGAGTATGCAGCCTACAGCCTCTGTTTCTATTTTTCCCAGGCTTTTTGGGCTGGCCAAAATTTGGTGGACTTACGTAAGGAAGCGATCGCTAGCCGTCCCACATTTCAGAAACTCCAGCAACAAGCAATGGCAGCCCTGCAGGATCTCAACTGCCAGGGCTTGGACAATCTCACCACAGACACAGGTGATGCTTGCCAGTTGGTAGGCCGTTTTTTTGATGAGACCGCTATCACCGCCGCCGATGGGCACTTGCAAGCCTATACCAGTATCCGCAAACTCCAGTTGGCTTGCCTGTTTCGTCGCTATGCCATGGCGATGGAACAGATCGCGATCGTCGAGACCCGTCTGGGGGCTATTGAGGGGACGTTCAACAAGAGCCTGTTCTATTTTTATGCTGCACTAGTCCGGTTGGGGCAGTATCCCAATCTACCCCCAAAACAACAAAGAGCCTGTCTGAATAAGGTCAAAGCTGCGCTCAAACACCTTTCTCGGTTAGCAAAATCGGCTCCGATGAATTATCAGCATAAGGCTTGTCTGGTAGAAGCCGAACGCCTGCGCGTTCTAGGTCAAATGAGCCCAGCCGAAGACCGGTACGATCGGGCGATCTCCGGTGCAAAAGCCCAGGGTTACCTGCAGGAAGAAGCCTTAGCCAACGAACTTGCGGCTCAGTTCTACCTGGATCGAGGGAAAGAAAAAATTGCCCAAGTTTATCTGATTGAGGCGTACTATTGCTATGCCCGTTGGGGCGCAGTCGCCAAAGTCACCGACCTGGAAATCCGTTATCCCCAACTGCTGCTGTCTGTTCTACAGCCAGAAAGAGCTGTCAGCCCTGCCAGAACAACATCATCGACCTATATTAGTCATGGACCTCAGGCGCTCGATTTGGAGACCCTCCTCAAAGTTTGCCAGGCTATTTCTGGAGAAATCGAACTTGATCAACTCCTGGCAACACTCTTGACCATTGTAATTACCAATGCTGGTGCCGATAAGTGTGTTTTACTGCTGCAAACAGAACAAGGGTTGCAGATCGTGGCCCAGGTGGAAACTGGACAGCAGCCGCACATCCTGCCATCTCCAACCCCTCTGGACTTAAGTCCAAATGTGGCGATCGGTTTGGTGAGTTGGGTCCAGCGGCATTTGGAGCCATTAGTGCTGAGCCATGGCAGGCAAAATCCTCAGTTTGTTAGAGATCGCTACTTAATTGAACATCAACCCAAAAGTGTTATGTGCAGCCCCATTATGAATCAAGGCCAGCTTCTTGGTGTCTTGTATTTGGAAAACAATCTGATGGTAGATGCGTTTACCCACGATCGCATTGAACTACTCAACCTCCTCTGCACCCAGGCTGCTATTTCCCTGGAGAATGCCCAACTCTATCACCAGCTAGAACAGGCAAATCTACAATTAGCTGAGTATTCCCAAACCTTAACGGATAAGGTGGCAGAACGGACCCAGGAACTGTCCCAGGCCATCATCCATCTGCAATCAACGCAGCAGGAACTGATTCAATCTGAAAAAATGGCTGCCCTGGGACAACTCACTGCCAGTGTTGCCCACGAAATTAATACGCCGCTGGGAGTGATTTGCGGTGCAACGGCCAACATTATGGCCGCCTTTGAAACCACCCTCCGAAAGTTGCCCCCTCTCCTACAACAGTTGTCTCCCCAACAACAGGCTGACTTTCTAGCCCTAGTCAACAGGGCTCTCCAGCAACAGCACCCCCCCTCTACCCAAGCAGAACGACAACTGCGACAGCAATTGCAAAGCCAGCTCGCCGATCGGGGACTGGCCGAGGCACCCCGCATCGCTAGCCAACTGACCCTGCTGCGCTTAGGCACCGACTTTGACCCCTACCAATCCCTTCTCTTCGATCCCAACGCTGTGGCAATTCTGGAAACTGCTTACAACCTGGTATTACAGCACCAGAATGCTCAGAGTATTCAACAAGAAGTCGATCGGGCCGCCAAGATTGTCTTTGCCCTCAAAACCTATAGCCATCCAGCCAAGAGTGGGGAGAAAAGCCTTGTTGCGGTTACGGAGAGCATTGAAGTGGCTTTAACGCTCTATCATAATCGCCTGAAGCAAGGGATTGAGGTGATTCGTCGGTATGCACCTGGGGTGGCCAACATTCTCTGCAATCCTGACGAGCTGACCCAGGTATGGGTCAATTTAATTGACAATGCCATCTATGCCATGGGAGAACAGGGCATTCTAGAGATTACAGTCACCCAACAAACAGATCGGGTGGTTGTTGAAATTACAGACTCCGGCTGTGGGATTCCCGCAGAGTTACAATCTCGCATTTTTGATCCACTTTTTACGACCAAACCCCGAGGTGAGGGCAGTGGCTTAGGGTTGGATATTGTTCGACAGTTGCTTCACAAACACGCAGGCGAGATCCAGGTCCAGAGTCAGCCCAATCGCACCACCTTTACTGTGGGCTTACCTTTATTGATGACTGAGGGACAGCCTGGGTGATCATTGCGCTTCTCCAGAGGCCAATACCCAGGCTGGGAAAGCCCCATCGGTTCCCCTATGCAACCGGTTGAGCTGCATACAGGGCTGCCCCCAACAATCCTACCTCCGGATTTAAAACGACGTGGACAGGGATCTCCTGCAACAGGGGAGTGAGTCGCCCTTTGTGGAGAAAAGAGGCCAGGAATCCGCCTTGCTGAATCAGCGTCAGGATCTTGGCGGCAATCCCACCTGCAACATAGAGGCCCCCATAGGGAAGTAATTTGAGGGCCAGGTTACCCGCTTCTGCACCATAAGCTTCCAGAAAGATCTCCATAGTTCTCTGGCAAAGGTAATCCTGCCCTGCCATCGCAACCCGTGAAATGGCAGCCGCCGGGTCCACCGTTTTTTCCTCCTCCCCAATCTCGCGCTTCCAGGTCCGGAAGACTTCCATCAGTTCAGGAGATTCGGGTGCAACCTCCCGATCGCGCAGAAATTCGTAGATGGGTACAATGCCCTGCCCAGACACCACCCGTTCTACTGAGACACGGGTAATGTTGTGCTTCTCCAGCAGATAATGCATGAGTTGAAATTCCAGTTCGGATCGGGGCGCAAAATCAGCATGGCCCCCTTCAGTCGGGAAAACCCGATAGCCCCCCGGAAGCGGCACCAGGAAGCCTTGTCCTAGCCCTGTCCCAGCACCAATCACTGCGATCGGAGCCTGGGGATTGGGTTGCCCCATCTGCAAGGTACAGAGGTCTGCTGGGGTCAACCCCAAAATCCCATAACCTACCGCCATAAAATCATTAATCAACTGCACCTGGGAAATCTGAAGTTCCCGCTCCAATCGATCGGAGGTCAAAAACCAGCTCAGGTTCGTCAACTTAGAGGTCTGATCCACCACAGGACCCGCGATACCGAAGCAGGCTCGTTCAGGCTGTAAGGTCTCACCCAGGCGCGTTTCAGCCTCAGCCAGAAACTGTTTGACTAGGGGAACTAGATCGGGAAATTCCCGACTGGGGTAAGTCTGTCTATGCAGCGTGGTCAGTTCAGGAAACAGTTTCCCTGGCTGTATGGCATCAGCCTTAATCAGCCGCAGAATAGTTTTTGTGCCGCCAATATCACCTGCTAAGAGGACAGTCATAGAGAACCTTCAGCGTCCAGTTACAGTGGAGTGTGCGCATCCCAGCTTATAGCAGTTTCACTCTCATGCCTCCCCATCCAGGGACGGAGCCTCTCAATATTGCTCAGCGCTATATAAGTAAAAGCGCATAGCTCCAGCAAAAGTTTCGAACCGGTAAGAAGGCAGAACAGGGGTAATCGTTAATTCAGTTGTATAAATGCTAAAGAAAATATAATTTTGTCGCCGGGTATTACGGGCAATGAGTTGCTTAATTTGAAATTTATTCACATCAACTAGGGAAAGACATTCTTTGCGCAAGGAATTCCCTAATATTTCAGGAGCCTTGCTGCAGACATTTTCCTTGAGATACCAGGTCAACTGGTGGACAGCAAAGTCTTCGTAGGCTTGAGAACCAGGGTTAGTCAGAGCTACACCAACTCCAAGTCCTGCCAGAACGAGAGTCAGTATGGTCAGACTAGCGCGCTTCATGGGGCTTGCAATCGCGGCTCGGAGGAAGATTCGTAACCAGGCAACTGGCTAGAAGCACTGAGGGTAGAGGGGGGTAAAGTCTGCGTCGAACTGGAGTCTGGAAAATTGGGATTTGGAACGATGTTAGTGGTTTGATGGCGGAGCTGGCGCATCAGTGCTGCCATTTCGATCGCGCTCATGGCATAGTCCCAACCCTTGTTACTCTTAATGCCAGCCCGCTCCAGAGCTTGCTGCAGGGTATCTGCTGTAATAATACCGAAAATTACCGGAGTCCCTGTTTGGTATCCTACAGATGCAATGCCCTTAGCAACTTCAGCCGCAACGTAATCAAAATGAGGAGTCTGACCGCGAATCACTGCCCCCAGGCAAATAATCGCGTCATAGCGAGCCATCAAAGCCATCTGCCGAGCCACGAGAGGCACCTCAAAACTACCAGGAACCCAGACATAATCAACCTGAGTTCCCTGCAGATCAACGTCCACACCATGGCGTTTGAGGCAATCTTGACAGCCTTCCAGTAACTTACTGGTGATCAGGTCATTAAACCGACCAATGACAATAGCAAACCGTAGATCTCCGGTCTGGGTAAAACTTCCCTCAAAAACTGCCATGGGTCTCTACACTTCTCGATCGGGCTCAGTTCTTCTTCGGTTTTGATAAACCTTCTTTGATAAATCTTCTTGATCAATCTTGGCTTTGATCAATCTTGGCTTTGATCAATCTTGGCTTTGATCAATCTTGGCTTTGATCAATCTTGGCTTTGATCAATCTTGGCTTTGATCAATCTTGGCTTTGATCAATCTTGGCTTTGATCAATCTTGGCCTTGATCAGCCTTGGGCTCTTCTTCTTGAAGATTTAACCGGAGCAGAAAATTCTTAAAGCTCTGCAGATTGTTGGGAGGAAATGGCTCCGCCACAACACTGCAGAAGCCGCAGAGTTAATCAGGCAACCAGGTAGTTCAGTAAACCAACCAGAATAACCAGAGCTGCCCATACACCAGAACCCAGGAAAAGCAGCCGTTTCGACTGATCCCAGTTCTGGGGTGATGCGTAAGCCACCGGCACGCCTACAACCATAACAAAAGACACAAGCACTAAAGCAATCAAAGCAAGCTTGAAAATAAAGTCAAACATTGTTTTCTCCCAAGACAGCAGTCAGGAATGCAGTCAAGCATTTCTAAATGATCCCTGACTAGTACGCTACCAGAAATCAGCCCATTTTCTTTAACGGGGTTGAGAAAACTTTTGAACTCTATTTGAACGCTAAGTACTATGGCCCTTAATGCCTCGATCGAAGCAGTTACTATTGACCTAATGCAATTTCAGTCACCCTCCCTCACGCCCGAGCAGACCCACCCCGGCCCTGCGGGTCACCCCTCCCAAGAGGGGATTTAAAGCGAGTCTCCACCCATGCACCTGATTCTCTGCCCGATCGCTGCTAACTTCGATGCTCTGGGAGCCGCGATCGGATTGCGGTTACTGCAACCGGAGGCTCGGATTCTACTGACTGGTGACGTACTGCCTGCGGTTCAGACCTGGTTGACCCAATCCTGGCTGGCCCAGGATCTGATGACCCCTCACCAGATCAAACCGGAGGCCATCCAGACCCTGACGATCGTCAATACCCAACGCTGCGATCGACTGGGACAGGCGGCACAATGGCTGAATCTCCCCCAGATTGAGGTCATTCTCTACGACCATGCCCCGGACCCAGAGGGAACCCTGGTTGCGACCAAATCTTACCTGGAGCCGGTAGGAGCCACTACCACCCTGGTGGCGGAACAGGTGCAAATCCAGCCAGTTCCGATCGTGGCTGCCACAGCAACCCTCATGGCTCTGGGCCTTCATAGTGAAACGGCATCCCTGACATCTGCTACAACCACCCCCAGAGATAGCATGGCCCTGGCCTGGTTGATGAATCAGGGGGCCAATCCGATCGAAATTGGGCGCTACCTGACCCCCCAGCCCATCCTGCCCACAGCCCGGGAGCTGATGTCTTCCCCGGTGCGGACGGTGCGCCCAGAGACCACGATCGCTGAAGCCCAGCGGATTCTGTTGCGGTATGGCCATTCGGGCCTCTCGGTCGTAGATTCAGCAGGCCAGCTCGTTGGGCTGATCTCCCGGCGGGACATTGACATTGCCCTGCATCATCACTTCGGTCAGGCTCCAGTCAAAGCTTACATGACCACCAACCTGAAAACGATTAACCCTGACACCCGATTGCCAGAGATTGAATTCCTGATGGTGACCTACGATATTGGTCGGCTCCCAGTGCTGGAGCAGGGGCAACTGGTGGGCATTGTCACCCGAACGGATGTCCTGCGGCAACTCTACTGGATGCAGGTTCAGGGCGATGGGCGCGAGGCTGGGGGGGGTGCCTCCGATCTTCACTGTCCCTTGCCGATCGCCCGACTGAACCAGGCCCTGATTCCTGAACTCTGGGCTATTCTGGATCTGGCGGCTCGCGAGGCAGAGCGTCAGGGCTGGCATCTCTATCTGGTAGGGGGTGGGGTTCGAGACACGCTGATGTCAGGACCAGGAGAACCTTTGGCCCTGACCGATATTGATCTGGTGGTGGATAGCTTCCATCAACCAGTGGGGCAGGGCGCAGGGGTGGTGCTGGCCCAAACCTTGCTGCAGTTCCATCCGGACGCTCGCCTCCAGATCCATGGTCAGTTTCAAACTGCTGCCCTGCTCTGGCATCACCATCCAGTCCTCGATTCTCTCTGGGTGGATATCGCCACGGCCCGGACAGAGTTCTACCCCTACCCGGCAGCGAACCCGGAAGTGGAAGCCAGTTCCATTCAGCAAGATCTGTACCGGCGAGACTTTACCATCAACGCCATGGCCCTCCGGTTGACCGAGCCAGGAGCCGGACAGTTACTGGATTTCTTCGGCGGTTGGCTGGATCTGCAGATGGGGCAGATTCGGGTGCTCCATGCCAATAGCTTTATCGAGGATCCGACCCGGATGTATCGAGCCGTGCGGTTCGCCGTCAAACTGGAATTTGAGATTGAACCCCAAACAGAGCGGTATATCCGCTATGCGATCGCCACCGGGGTTTACGATCGCATCCAGGGAGAACAGAGTCGGGCTCCGGCGTTACAGACCCGACTAAAATCTGAGCTGAAGTACATCCTGCAAGCTCCTTACTGGCAACCTGCCCTGCGCCTTCTGGATCATCTGGAGGCCCTCCGCTGTCTGCATCCCACCCTGCAGTTGGATAAGGTCCTGTGGCGGCAGCTCCGGTTGGCGGGTCACCTGCTCTGGCGATTTGACCCCCAGCAGAAACGATGGATCCACTGGCAGATGCTCCTGGAAGTGCTACTGGCCCATCTACCCCCAGAGACCCGGGGGCCAGTGGCTACCAATCTCCAACTCCCAACGGATAGTATTACCCGCCTCACCCACCTGGCCCAGATTGAGGCAGAACTGGCAGAACAATTCCTGAGTTTGGGTCGAGGCGCTGCCACAACATTTCCGCGTCCCAGTCAGATGGTTCAGATCTTCCGCCCCTATGATGAATCCACCCTCTGCCTGGTGGCCATCCGCAGTACCCGTCCCCTGCGACGGCAAATTGGGCTGTTTTTAAGCCGCTGGTCCCAGACCCGATCGCCCCTGGATGGCCATGCTCTGAAGCGATTGGGTTACAAGCCTGGTCAACGCTTTAAAACAATTCTGGAAGATCTGACCATCGCTTTCCTAGATGGGGTGATCCAGGATCAACCCACCGCTGAAGCTTACCTGGTCGAGCATTATCCCCTACCCCCAGAGTGACCTAGTCGGACCCCTGTACAATAAATTAGGCAAACCAGGCAATGGCATGGATTTTATGAGCTTAGAAGCCGGTAAGGTCTTACAGAGTGGCAAATATATCCTGGGGCCAATGCTAGCTCAGGGAGATTACAGCGCAACCTACCGGGCCACTCAGGTAGAAGGAAACCAACCTGTAATCCTGACAGCTCTGAACGATCGCCTGCGGCGTCATCCCAACTTCGCCCAGTTTCAGAAACTATTTTTTGCGGAGGCCCGCTGTGTAGGCCGCTGCCATCATCCCAACCTGGTCAGAATTCTGGACTTTTTTGAACAGGATCAGGGGTCTTTTATGGTGTCCGAATACATCCCTGGTCAAACCCTGATGGCGATCGTGCAGGCCACAGGCCCCTTCTCAGAAGCCAGAGCCATCCACTATATCCGACAGGTCGGGATGGCCTTAACGGTGGTACACCAGAATGGCATGCTCCATCGAGACATTACCCCTCAAAACCTGATCCGGCGACAACCGGAAGATCGGGTTGTGCTGGTCAACTTTGGGGTGGCCCGAGAAGCAGCCCTGGAGATCCTGAAAAGTCGAGAAAGCTCCTTCCTGGCCGGTTATGCCCCACCAGAACAGTATGATCTAAGCGTGAAGCGGACGATTTCAGCCGATCTCTACGCCCTGGCAGCAACCCTGTACACGCTGGTAACCGGGCAGGTTCCGATCGCCGCTCCTCTGCGCGATCGGGTTCCCCTGCCAGACCTACAGCAATTCAGTCGTGATTTCAGCCCTCCTCTGATGGCAGCCATTCAACAGGGGATGGCCCTGGACGCAGGCCAGCGCCCTTCCTCTGTTGAGGCCTGGCTGGCGCTCCTACCCCAGACGATCTCTCCCCCGCAGGAAGCAGCCCCAAAAACTGGCACCTACCCTTGGCTGGCAGCCAGCCCTGGTTTCCATCTGGCTGGGCAACCAGCAGTTCCCTTGTCCCCTCCTATCCCCTCCGCCTCAATCGAAGCAACAACGGCGACTCAACTGCCACCAGAGCTAGTTGCAGTGCAAACACCGATTGCTACCCCCACCCCCATAGTCTCCAAGTCTGCTCCAGAACCTGCTCCAAAACGTTGGTTCCCCCAGGCTCTTCTGCTCAGCTCGGTGATTTCTATTTTGCTAGGGATGGGAGTCGGTCTAGCGATTCGGTTTGGCTGGTTGGGTTCCCGCAGCAATCTGCTCAACGCAGAGCAAACCTTTCCCCCGCTTAAAGACATGCCCTTAGGGGCTCAGGTGAAACCGGCCTCCCCCCCAGACAAAAGTTCCCCCTGAAGATTGGGAGGTTAATGGTTTCCGCAGAAACATCCTTTGGGTAAGCAAGTTATAATTTTTGCGGACGCATGTGAAGTTTTTTATGAGTAATCCTCTGGTTCATGCTTTTTTCCTCGGTAGGGCCGTCGCTGAAGTGCTCAGTGAGCAACTGGAGTATGCTCTGACTAATGCTCTAAGTGATTTGGGTAAATTTGATGCGGAACAGCGTGAGCGGATCCGACAGTTCACAGAAGAGGTTCTGGAGCGAGCCAGACGGGAAGAAGAAGCGGCGATGCAATCCCGCCCAACCACCGGTCAAGGTGCTACTGGCTTCACAACTGCAGCCGGGTTTCAATCTGGAGATCTGCAGGCCACGATCGATGATCTGCGGGCTGAGATCGCCCGCTTACGCTCCGAACTCCAGCGCTACCGTAATCGGACGCCTTAACTTGAGGTTCAACCCTCCCCATTAAGCTCTGGTAGCCCGCTTTCAAATCTTTAATTTACCTGCATCGGTCAAAACCCCGCGTGTCTGTTCTTCCTAATGATTCTCTCAAACTTCAACGTCCTGCAGAGTCTGGTCCTTACCGGAACGATCGCTCTGTAGAAAAAACCTATATTGATAAAACCTATCGCTGGAACCGGGAACGGTATTCTCGCAGACGGCGGACCTTTGACATCTGGTCTTTTGTCCTCCAGTTACTGGCTTCCAGTTGGTTGAATGGGAAAACCTGGAGTTATCTGGGAGGCAAGACTCCAGCCAGGGCTGCCGCTCGACGTCGGGCCCAAGCCAGTTGGATTCGAGAGTCCATCCTAGAATTAGGGCCAACTTTCATTAAGGTTGGGCAGCTCTTTTCGACCAGGGCCGATATTCTACCGGTCGAATATGTGGAAGAGCTGGCCAAACTGCAGGATAAGGTTCCAGCCTTCAGCTACGAGCAGGTCGAAAAAATTATCCTCCAGGATTCAGGCAAGCCAGTTCATGAGCTATACCGTAGCTTTGACCCTATTCCCCTGGCTGCAGCCAGTTTAGGCCAGGTTCACAAAGCCCAACTTCACTCCGACGAGGAAGTGGTGGTGAAAGTCCAGCGCCCTGGGTTGAAACAACTCTTTGAAATCGATCTGGCCATTCTTAAAAGCATTGCTTATTATTTCCAAAACAATCCCCCAGACTGGGCCCAAGGAATTGATTGGTTGGGAATTTATGAAGAGTGCTATAAGATCCTCTACGAGGAAATTGACTACCTGATGGAAGGCCAGAACGCTGATCTCTTTCGGCGTAACTTTCGGGCTTTCAATTGGGCTCGAATTCCCCGGGTCTATTGGCGATACACATTCCCCCGGGTTCTCACCCTGGAGTATGTGCCCGGGATCAAGATCAGCCATTACGAAGCCCTTGATGCTGCGGGCATTGATCGCAAACTGATGGCTAATCGGGGAGCAGAAGCCTATCTTCGGCAATTACTGAATGATGGCTTCTTCCATGCCGATCCCCACCCCGGTAATATTGCGGTTAGCCCTGAAGGGGAGTTAATTTTCTACGATTTCGGCATGATGGGCAGAATTAAGCCCATTACGCGGGAAAAATTGATGGATACGCTGTTTGGCATTGCTCAAAAGGATGCCGAGCGGGTCATGAACTCCCTGACCGAACTGGGAGCCCTGGCCGAAGTGGAAGATATGGGTCCGGTGCGCCGTTCGATCCAGTACATGCTGGATAACTTCATGGACCGTCCCTTTGAGGATCAGTCCGTCGATGCCATCATTGATGATCTCTATGAAGTTGCCTACGGTCGCCCCTTTCGTTTTCCGGCTACGTTCACGTTTGTCATGCGGGCTTTCTCAACCTTACAAAGTGTGGGGAAGGGTCTGGATCCGGAATTTAACTTCATGGAGGTTGCAAAACCCTTTGCAATGGAAATTATGACCAACGGTAACTCTTCCGAAGACAACAGTTTGTTTGGTGAACTCAGTCGTCAGGCCGTCCAGGTTGGGAGTACAGCCCTGGGATTACCCAGGCGGATTGAGGATACCCTCGACAAGCTGGAACGCGGGGATTTGCGGGTCCGGGTTCGATCGACGGAAACCGATCGACTGATTCGTCGCCTTAGTAGCGTTAACATGGGAACCAACTATACTTTATTAATCGGTGCTTTTACGCTGTCAGCCACAATTCTGTTGGTCAACCATTATTGGTGGCTAGCTTTGGTTGTCGCCCTAGCAGCAGCACTCGTTGCAGTTGCCTTAATTCGATTGCTCATCCGCCTCGATCGGTTTGAGCGTATGATGTGATTCTTCTTAGCTACCAGATGAAAGCAGCCAGTTTATGAAAAGCCTCTTCACCGGTTTGACCGATCCGGGTCTCATCCGAACCGTCAATCAGGATGCTTTCTATATAGACCAGGATGGCCGATTCTTCATCGTTGCCGACGGAATGGGGGGGCATGCTGGCGGTCAGGAAGCAAGTCGGCTGGCAACCCAGGCGATTCAAAAGTATCTAGCGGACCATTGGGATTCTCCACGTAATTCCCAGACCCTGCTGGAAGGGGCTCTTCTGGAAGCAAATCGAGCCATTCTACAAGATCAGCGCAAGCATCCCGAACGAGCGGATATGGGCACCACAGCCGTCGTGGTCATTTTCAGAGATGAAAATCAGCCCTGGTGTGCCCACATTGGTGACTCTCGCCTCTATCGTCTGCGTGGCCCCAAGCTAGATCAGATCACGGAAGATCATACCTGGGTCGCCCGGGCGATGAAACTGGGTGACCTGACCCCGGATCAAGCGAGGGTGCATCCATGGCGACATGTACTGTCCCAATGTTTGGGGCGGGAAGACCTGCGGCAAATCGATACGCAATCTTTTGATTTGCAACCGGGCGATCGCCTGCTCCTCTGCAGTGATGGCCTGACCGAAGAACTCTCTGATCCGTTGATTGCCTCCCACCTCAAATCCATCCGGGCTTGTGAAAAGGCCGCCATGGCTCTGGTCAAGGCTGCGAAAGATAAAGGTGGGCGGGACAATATTACTGTTGTGATTGTGGTATTCGATCCGTTGATCGTGAACTAGATTTTATGGATTCTCGGGTAAGTCAGGGCTTCCCGATCATGCATGCCAGAGACCAGTGTTAAACCACCAGATTACACCAGTGTCTCGATCGAAGGTTACGGGGCGTTGCTGAACTTCTCTATGAAACGATTTCTGGAAGCCTTGGCAGTCCATCGGGAATCCAGCGAAATCATAGTGGTATTCAGCAACGCCCAACGAGATTGGGTCAGGCTCCCGAATGGAGGATGGATCTCTGCCAGATATATTGAATACCTGAATCAACCATTGAGCACTTCTGTATAACGCAATAAATGAACTGACTATCGACGATAGAAATTACGTTTTAATCCTTTAAATTCAGAAATTTGATCTTCAAGAATAGTTTGTTCAAAATTATTACTTGCCTTCCATTCTATGCGGCTTTTTCTGTCATTTCCGATCGAGTCTTTTTCCATTAGAACATCACCCAAATATTGCCAGGTATACGATACAGGCGGCTGTACTCGGCTGTCTATAACAAGCTGGACAGAACTTGTGTTATCAGCCTGTATTGTCCAGATAATTTGAGTGCGTTTGCCAAATTCGGTCACATCAGCTTCCCAGACACCAGTTAGTTCATAGCTTTTCGGAGATTCTGATGAGGTAGGCGTAGGACTTGTCGGGGCAGGACTTGTCGGGCTACTGCTGGGCATCGGCCCACCAATATCAGGAATTTTAATTGTTCCATTTTCTATTAATTTGACAAGCGTGTTGGCTCCTATACCAATTACGACCGTCATAACGGCACCAGCTAATATCTGAAGTGCTTTCTTAAAACAACCTTCCTGATTCTGCGGATTGTTTGTGTTGGTCATACCTGCCGTAATATCTATCTGGAAATTCTGACTGAGGGAGACCCACTGACTTTAAATAATATAAATTTCCACTACGATATCCGATAGGTTTATTCAGGCAGTCAAGCATGTCAAAACCCTATCCGAGAGATATGGTCGGTTACGGAGGCCAGACCCCTCACCCTCAGTGGCCAGGACAGGCCCGCATCGCCGTCCAGTTTGTGATCAACTATGAAGAAGGGGGCGAGAGCTCGATTTTACATGGGGATGACGCCTCAGAAACGTTTCTTTCTGAAATCGTTGGTGCGACGCCTCTGCAGGGATTGCGCCACATGAACATGGAGTCCATCTACGAGTATGGTAGTCGGGCCGGATTCTGGAGATTGCATCGCATTTTCACCGATCGGGGTATCCCGGTTACCGTCTATGGCATCGCCATGGCCCTCGATCGCAATCCGGAAGCCGTGGCTGCCATGCTGGAGGCCGAGTGGGAAATCGCCAGCCACGGCTACCGCTGGATCGACTACAAGTATTTCTCAGAAGAGACTGAGCGGGAACATCTGGAGCAAGCGATCGCCCTCCACACCCAGGTCACGGGCAGCCGTCCCCTGGGCTGGTATACAGGGCGCACCAGTCCCCACACCCGGCGGCTGGTAGTGGAGGCCGGGGGCTTCCTCTACGATGCCGACAGCTACGCCGATGACCTGCCCTACTGGGTGCATGACTACGGCAGCCCCCATCTGGTGATTCCCTATACCCTAGACAACAATGACATGCGCTTCGCCACCAACCAGGGCTTTAACTCTGGTGATCAGTTCTTTGCTTACCTGCAGGATGCCTTCGATGTCCTGTACGAGGAAGGGGCCACGGCTCCCAAGATGATGAGTGTGGGATTGCACTGCCGCTTAGTCGGGCGGCCTGGTCGGGCGGCGGCTCTGATCCGCTTTTTAGACTATATCAGGGGCCACGATCGGGTCTGGTGCTGCCGCCGTATCGACATTGCCCGTCACTGGCATGCCCATCATCGACCGCCAGCATAGTATTGGTCCAGGGCCAGCAGGGTATGCAGCAATACGGTTGTGCCCTGGACGCACTGTTCCGGGGTCGTATATTCGGTAGCGGAATGGCTAATCCCCGCCTGACTGGGAACAAAGATCATGCCCATGTCGGTGAAGGCGGCCATCTCCTGGGCATCATGACTGGCTCGACTGGGGAGATGGTGATAACCCAACCCCAGGGTCTCGCAGACCTGGACGATCGCCTGCTGAATGTGCTCCTGGGCTGGAGCTGGTTCATTCCGCAATCGGATCTGGGAATCGATCTCTGTACCAGTCTGGGCCGCGATCGTGGCTATCTCCCGTTGCAACTGGTTGAGCAGCTCATCAATCCGGTCATTGGACAGATCCCGGATATCCAGGCTCATCTCCACCCGACCGGGAATAACATTAGCCGCATTGGGGAAAACCTGCAATTGCCCCACAGTAGCAACCTGCTCCCCATGGGCATTGGCCAGTCGGTTCACAGCCAGCACGATCTGGGCGGCAGCAACCATGGCATCCTGCCGCATGGACATGGGCGTTGAACCGGCATGGCTGGCCCGGCCCCTGACCGTGATCAGGTAGCGCCGCTGGCCGACAATCCCGGTCACGACCCCAATCTCTTGCCCCAGGGATTCCAGCATCGGCCCCTGTTCCACATGCAATTCGAGGAAGGCGACCATATCCTGGCGATGGCGCTGGGCCAGATGCAAATCCCCCCAGGAGCCCCCCACCTGCTCCAGGCAACTCTGAATATTGATACCCTCCAGGGTGACATAACCGGTAGGGTCAGCCACGGTTCTGCCGGAAATCGCCTTGCTCCCAATCATGCTGCTCTCCTCATCGGAGAAGACAATCACCTCAAAGGGATGGTTCAGCCGCAGATTCTGCTCCTGCAGCACTCGCGCCACCTCCAACCCGGCCAGCACACCCAAAGCCCCATCGTACCGTCCACCGGTAGGGACCGTATCAATATGAGAGCCCGTCGCCAAAGCTGGAGCTTCAGGTAAAAGGCCCGAAGAGCGACCGATAATATTCCCTGCCGCATCAACGCGGACTATCATCCCCGCCTCCGTCATCCAGTGCTGGACCAGGTTGCGGGCGCAAATATCTTCGGCACTGAAGGCCAGTCGTCGCACCCCCCCACTACCAATTTGACCAATCTGGGCTAATTCCTCAATGCTATGGATGAGGCGATCGCGGTTAATCACAGGGAAAGAAATCAGGCGGCTAGACATAAAAATTCAACATTGAAAATGATGGGCACAGTGACGGGGACTGGGTGGACTGAACTTGAGCGCAAGACTTTACAATACAACACAACTACATTGTATACTGTATACAATGTAGCCGGGAGATAACTCAGTGACCGTCAAGCGTATTTTTATCTGTGGTTCGGCCTTACAGGGCCAGCCTGACCACGGCAATCTTCAATCAGCCACATTCATTAAACCAGCGCACACCCGCCCGCTATACCGGTTACATGCTGCCGGAGAGGGCTGGCACCCAGCTATTTATGAGGTGGCGCAAGGCGGCATCAGCATTCCGGGCGAGGTGTATGAGCTGACCCCAGAACAGTATGACTATCTCCTGGCCAACGAACCTCCTCACATGTATCCGGGAGATGTGGTGCTGGAAGAAGGAGACACGCTCACCGCCATGCTCTATCCCCAGGAACTGGTAGAACAATACCACTGGCCTGACATTTCCCATTATGGGGGCTGGGCAGCCTACAAAGCTGCTACCGCACCCAGCCAATGACCCTCAGTTTGGGAAGCCATACCCCTGAGGGGATATTGAAACAAAATTTATCCGTTCTTCCCAGAGTCACCTGTTAGGGTTCCAGGGAAAAAGCCAACAATAAGGGTCAGGTGTTGTCATCAAACAGTCTCTAAACCCTTAGGGCAAAATTCTATGGACCCGATCAAAATTCTGCTGGTTGGAGAAGATGCAGATGGCCCAGGAGGATCTGAGCACCAAATTCAGGAAGCTGGTTATTCCTACGAAATCACGATCGCAACTTCTCTGGCTGCGGCTCAACTCATCCTCACCCGCCAGAATTTTGACATTGCCATTCTCGATCATCGCTGGGAGTGGCCTACACTAGAGGTCTGGCCTGATCTTCAGGCTCGGCAGATTCCAGTCATTCTGGCGGTTCAACCGGGCCAGGACGACATCGCCCTGCAGTTCTTACAGCAAGGCATCCAGGATTATCTGATCAAAGACAGCGATCGCAAGGATTACCGACTCCTACCCCTGAAAATTTACCCGGTTCTCAGAGCCTGGCAGACCCAGCAAGCGCTGGAAAAGGCCCAACGGGAGTTGCAGCAATATCAGCAGGCGGCTCTGGTCCCTCAGCCATCCCAGGAACTGCATCGCAGGATCCTCGACCAAATTTCTGATGCGGTATTTGTCACGGACGATAGGGGCAAGTTTACCTTTATCTCTCCAGCAGTGGCTGACCTGTTCGGGTATTCCACTGAGGATGTTGCCCAGATGGGCACGATCGACCTTTTGATTGGCATGGCTCTGTTCGATCGAACCCAATTGATCGCAGAGGGTGAGATTAAAAACCTGGAACGGGACATCCTCGACAAGTTTGGCAAACCGCATACCCTCCTAATTAGTGTGAAACGGGTCTGCATTAACGGGGGGACTGTCCTCTATACCTGCCGGGACATCACGGAACGCAGGCAGACAGAAATTGCTCTGAGTGCGCATGAGGCGTGTTTACAAACGATCGTGTTCACCAGTACGACCGGTCTGGTCGTCGTGGATCTGGATGGGCAAATCCTGCTGGCTAACCCTGCAGCGGAGAAAATGCTGGGCAAGACCTCGGAAAACCTTGTCGGTCAACCTTTTGGGATACCCGCCATTCGAGATGGGCAGATTCAGGAAGTCGGCCTGCTGCAGCCCAATCATCGGTGTCGCTTTGCCGAAATGCAGACCGCTGAAATCGAATGGGAAAAGCAATCAGCTTATTTGATCTCCATGGCCGATATTACGGCCCGCAAGCAAGCGGAGGAAAAGCTCTATCACCTGAATCAGGAGCTAGAGCGTCGGGTGATCGATCGAACGATCGAGTTAGAACAGGCCAATATTCAGCTACACCGGGAGATGGATGAACGCACCCGGATCGATCAGGAACTCCAACATATAAACCAGTTCCTTACCCTGGTGATGGACAATGTGCCGCAACGGATTTTCTGGAAAGATAGAAATTTGGTCCTGTTGGGATGCAATCGCACCTTTGCCCTGGATGTTGGGCTATCCCCAGAAGAAATTGTGGGTAAGAGTTCTGCTGCCCTCTCCATGACCCCGGAAGAGGTCGATCGGTATCACACCTGCGATCTCCAGGTGATGGAGTCGGGCGAGCCTCAGTTGCACCAGATTGAAACTCTGCATCGATCGGATGGATCCTACATTTGGATTGAGACCAATAAAATCCCGCTCCGGAATGCTGAAGGCAGCATTATCGGTCTACTGGGAACTTATGAAGACATCACCATCCGCCGAGAAGCGGAATCGGCTTTGCAGGAGAGTGAAGCCCGCTATCGTCGGATTGTAGAAACAGCCGGTGAGGGAATTTGGATTTTGGATGCAGCAGACCAGACTATCTTTGTGAATGAGAAAATGGCCCAAATGCTGGGCGTGTTGCCGGAAGATTTACTGGGACATAACCTGTCCAATTTTATGGATCAGGAGAGCCAACAACTGGCTGAGGCCCATCTGGACCAGCGCCATCAGGGGCTGAAAGAACAATACGATTTCAAATTCAGGCGGCGGGATGGCTCAGACCTGTGGACCATCATTGAGGCCACACCGATCCTGGATGAATCGGGTCACTATGCCGGAACCTTGAAAATGGTGATGGATATTAGCGATCGCAAACAGATGGAAGACACGCTACAGCAGCAGCTCGAAAAAGAACAATTGCTGATTTCCACAGTCCAACGGATTCGAGATTCGCTGAACCTGGATGCCATCTTGCGTACAACCGTTGAAGAAGTCCAACAATTGATTCAGGCCGATCGGGTGCTGGTCTATCAGTTATTCGAGGATGGGACGGGAAAAGCCGTGGCAGAATCAGGAGTGGCTCCCTGGCAGCAAGTGCTGAATATCAGCTTTCCGGCAGAAGCCTTCCCCCCATCCTGCTACCAGCGTTATGTCCAGGGCGAGACCTATATTATTAACGATCGCGATCAAGATCCCGTGCTGGATTGTATGACCCAGTTCATGCAGGACTTTGACATTCAGGCCAAACTGGTGGTGCCGATCGTCCAGCAGGAAAATGAACAACTCTGGGGCCTGTTAATTGCCCACCATTGTTCCCAGGCCCGTCAATGGCAGGAATGGGAAGTCAACCTGTTGCAACAGTTGGCCAGTCAGCTCGCGGTGGGGATTAAGCAATCAGAATTGTACTATCAGTTGCAGGCGGAACTGGGTGAGCGGAAGCAGGTGGAAGCCAATCTGCAGGCAGCAAATGACCAGCTCCAGATCATGAATAGGGAATTGGCCCGAGCCACTCGCCTGAAGGATGAGTTTCTGGCCAACATGAGCCACGAACTCCGCACACCTCTCAATGCCATTTTGGGATTATCGGAGGGGTTACTGGATGAGTTGTTCGGTCCCTTGAATGAGAAGCAGAAAAAATTCATGGCCACAGTGGAGCGCAGCGGTCGGCACCTGCTGGATCTGATCAACGATATTTTGGACCTGGCCAAGATTGAAGCAGGCAAACTGGAACTGGATAAGGAGATCTTCTCAGTCCGTGGCCTTTGCGATGCCTGTATGCCCTTTGTGAAACAACAGGCACTGAAAAAAGACATTCAACTCAATCTAGAAATTCCAGCAACCCTGACGCCGATCGAAGCAGACGAACGCCGCATGAAACAGGTTCTGATCAACTTGCTGACGAATGCTGTAAAGTTCACGCCTCAAGGGGGAAGGGTAACGCTGCGAGTCAGGCAGACGGTTCCTCCCCCTTCCTCCGTACTCTCCACTCTCTCTGTCTTGATCTTTGAGGTAGAAGACAGTGGCATCGGCATCGCCCCAGAAGATATGGACAAACTGTTTCAGTCTTTCTCACAGATCGATAGCGGTCTGTCCCGATCGCAGGAGGGAACAGGTCTGGGTCTGGCACTAGTCAAACGGATTATTGAGTTACACGGGGGCAAGATTGAGGTTGCCAGTGAAGTGGAGAAGGGTAGCCGCTTCACCGTCAGTTTGCCCTACCTCCCACCGGAGGGAAATTGGCAGCCAGCCCCGGAGTCTCAACTAGAAACTACGCAGGGAGCAGAGACGCTGGTTTTCTTTGATCAGCAGGCTCAGGGGCCTCTGGTGCTTTTAGCAGAAGATAATGAGGCGAATGTGGCGACGATCGTCCCCTACCTGGAAGCCATTGGCTGTCGCATTCTCCTGGCCGCCAATGGCGTGGAAGCGATCGAGAAAACGAAAGCCCATCGCCCAGAGTTAATTCTGATGGATATCCACATGCCTCAACTGGATGGGCTGGAGGCGATCCGTCGGATTCGGGCGGACAGTGAGATTGCCCACACCCCCATCATTGCCCTGACAGCCTTGGCCATGGCGGGCGATCGGGAAAAATGTATCGCCGCCGGGGCAAATGAATATATCACCAAACCCATTCAACTCAAACAATTGGTTATGGCCATGGCGGTTTTTTTGCAGGTTTAAACCACCTGGTCGAATAACCGAAATCGGGCGATTTCACCAATTTCAGTCAAGGCCTGGGCCATTTCTGCCGTTGGATTGTTCTGCAGGCGGCGGGTAAATGCCTCCAGAATGGTGGCTCTGGTGTTGTTGCGGACGGCGATGATGAAGGGAAAGGCAAATTTATCCCGATAAGCCTGATTTAGCATTTGGAAGCGATCGTACTCCTCCGATGTCAGTTGGTCCAATCCTAACCCGGCCTGCTCCTGCACCGATGCCTCCGCCATCTTGACCCGACTACCCAGATCGGGATGGGCTCGAATCAGGGCTAATTGCTCTGCCTGGGCCAGACCAGCGACCACCGTTATCATTTTCTGGTGCAGGTCAGTCCGATCGGTAAAAGGTCGCTGATGCCAGGTCCGACGGGCAATTTCAGGCGTCTCCTCAAAAATAGCCCCCAGGGCTGCGACAAATTCCTCCTCGGTCATCGCATTGAGGTCGCCAATGGCATAAGGCATGGTTTATCCCCAGATAGTTGACAATGGAACGTGCTTCAATCTTCCTGGAGTTCAACATACACCGGTTTCTTGGACGGCAGCAGATATAGAAACGTTAGCCCAACGGCGATCGCCAGCCCCAGCACCGGTTGAATTAGAGCAAGAATCAGGGCAAAGGTATAGATGACGGTGGAAAGTCCATATTTCCGGGTCAGATACCGGACAAACTTGGGGCTCAAACGTAGATCAATCAGCCGATAGTTAAAGCAGGCATAGATCCAGGTTAAAAACCAGGAGAAAGCAGGTAAAAACAACCCGAACACATAAAAGGCAACAACGGTTCGTTGTTCGTCTACATCCAGCAAATGGCTGCCCAGCACAGCCGTTGGAAAGGGCAAAAACGAAATGCACATGAGGAAGAACACGTTCAATAAGTTAAACCCGTGATCGGTCTTCCGGTAAATCTTGAAGATGTAATGGTGATTGACCCAGTAGATCCCAATCATCACAAAGCTAAAGATATAAGCAAAATAGGAGGGCCAGAGTGCCCACAAGCTCGCAGCAAGGCTTTCATGGGAAGCTTCCGAATGGGGCAGGCGAATTTCCAGGATCAGCAAGGTGATGGCGATCGCAAACACCCCATCACTGAAGGCTTCAATCCGATCGGTGGTTAACTCCCCTTCCTGGGGTTCGGGTCGTTTCATAAACTGCATGGTTTTTTCTCTCCATAGCCGGGATGCTGATCAATTTTCAGCCGGGTTCGCCATTTTGCCATCTCCACTCCAGGAAAATATGGGCATTATTTTAGAAGGATCTGCATAAATTTTATGGATAACCCGGCTGGGGATTTTCTCTAGCTTCAGGGCCTGATCTGACTCTTGTTTAATCACTTGGAACTGTAGCTGTAGGGGGCCACTACTCTTACTCAAGTCGTTAACATGATATCCATAATGTCTGGTTTTAACCCGGTTAAAGCCCCGTTATCTTGGCAGAAGGCTTAGAACGTATGCCGGAAATTTTTCAAACTCTCTTTGATCATCATTTTATTCCCCATGGCCATTGCTATCTTTGGCAACCGGAACTGGTAGGACTCCATCTCATTGGCGATATCCTGATTGCTATCTCGTATTATTCCATTCCCCTGGCCCTCCTCTACTTTGTGGGCAAGCGTGGGGATATTCCGTTTAATCGGATTTTCTTGCTATTTAGTGCTTTCATTGTCGCCTGTGGAACCACGCACCTGTTATCGGTCTGGACGCTGTGGTATCCGATTTATTGGCTATCCGGGGTGGTTAAAGCGACCACGGCGGGCATTTCCCTCTATACGGCGATCGTCCTGGTGTTCCTGCTCCCCAAAGCCCTGACCCTGCCCAGTCTGGCCGCCACCAATCAGAAACTGGAAGCTGAAATTGCAGAGCGCCGGAGGACAGAATCCGCCCTGGCTGAAAGTGAAGCCAAAAGCCGAGCGATCCTGGCTGCCATTCCAGATTTAATGTTCCGAGTTAATGGCAATGGGGTTTATCTGGGATACGTAAGTAGCAACCAGATGATTGACCTGGTTCCCTCCAGTGCTCATTCGGTGGGGAAACGGATGGCTGATATCCTGCCGCCTGAGATTGCCCAGCGGCAGCTCAATTGCATTCACCAGGCCCTTAGCACAGGGGAACTACAAACCTATGAACAACAGGTCCAGATCGGGGACAGGTTACAGGATGAAGAAGTCAGGGTGATCAAAAGTGGGGAGGACGAGGTCCTCTTTATCATCCGGGATGTGAGTAAACAGCAGGCTGCGATGCGAGCGCGGGACCAGGCAGAAAGAGCCCTGCAACAGCTCAATCAGGAGCTTGAGGCCAGGGTTGAACAACGGACGGCAGCACTCTGGGAAAGTGAGGAGCGCTGGCATCTAGCCCTACAGGGCAGCAATGATGGCATCTGGGACTGGAACCTGAAAACCAATCAGATGTTCTTCTCCAGCCGATGGAAGACCATGCGGGGCTTTACAGAGGATGACATTGGCCCCGATCCTGAAGAATGGTCAAGCCGAATCCATCCGGACGATCGGGATCGGGTCATGCAAGCTGTGGCTGATCATTTTGCTCATCAAACCCCTTTTTACCAGGAGGAGTACCGAGTCCAGCGCAAAGATGGCACCTACATCTGGGTGCTCGATCGGGGACAGGCCCTCTGGGATGAAGCGGGCAAACCCGTTCGCATGGCAGGGTCGGAAAGTGATATCACCGATCGCAAACAGGCGGAAGCCCAACTCCGTCAGAATGCGGCTCACCTGGCTGCAGCCCAACGAATTGCCAATCTAGGAAGCTGGGAATTTGACCTGAAGACCCAAGAAGTGATCTGGTCGGCAGAGGTCTTTCGCATCTTTGGCCGCGATCCGGAGTTGGGTTCACCAACCTACGAGGAAGTCAACCGGAGCATTCATCCCGACGATCGCAGCTACCATCAGCAGGTGGTCCAGCAGGCCATTGTCACCCCACAATCCTATGAACTTGAGTTTCGGGCAGTCCGCCCCGATGGAAGCTTGCGCCATCTCCAGGCCAGGGGGGAGCCTATTTTGAATCCTGAAGGCCAGCTCATCCGATTGGTAGGCACCATCCTGGATATTACCGATCGCAAACAGGCGGAGGAGCAACTTCGCCAGACCAATGAACAACTGGCCCTGAGCAACCTCGATCTGGCCCGAGCGACTCGCCTCAAAGACGAATTTCTAGCTACCATGAGTCACGAACTACGGACACCGCTCAATGCGGTTTTGGGCATGTCAGAGGGGCTGCAGGACGGGGTATTTGGCCCCTTAAACCCGCGTCAGTTGCAGGCCATCACGATCATCGAACAGAGTGGTCAGCATTTGCTGGACCTGATTAACGACATCCTGGATTTATCCAAGATCGAGGCTGGTAAGTTGGATCTGGATCTCAACGATGTTTCAGTGCAAATCCTGTGTGATACCAGCCTTACCTTTGTCCAACCGATGGCCACCAAGAAAAGGATTCACCTCAGCCTCCATTGTCCTCCCCACCCCGGCTATATTCAGGCCGACGATCGTCGTCTGCGACAAGTCCTGATCAATTTACTCAGCAATGCTATCAAGTTCACGCCAGAGGGAGGTGCTGTCACATTGGAAGTAACGAGGGTAAGCCAGCAGAGGGACGCCAACAATCCCGACCCTCTAGAGCCTGAATCCCCAGATTACCTCTGTTTCTCCATTACCGATACGGGAATTGGAATTGCTCCAGAAAACATGTATAAACTCTTTCAGCCCTTTTCGCAGATTGATAGCAGCCTCAACCGCCAGTACAGTGGGACGGGGCTGGGATTGGCATTAGTGCGGCGGATTACAGAACTGCATCAGGGTGATGTGACTGTCAGAAGTAAGCTGGGTCAGGGCAGTTGCTTTACAGTGCAGATTCCTGCGCGGGTTTACCCCATGGCCGCAACGATTTCTCCCTCTACACCCGGACAACCCCGATCCCCGGCCACGATCGACCTGCCGGATGAACCCACCATCCCCATGGTGACACCGGTTGCGCCCATGCCACTGATTCTGCTAGCCGAAGACAATCCGACCAATGTCCAGACCCTCACCCAGTATCTCAAAGCCCTGGGCTATCCCCTGGTACTGGCCCGCGATGGCCAGGAAGCCATTGCTCTAGCCAGACTCCACCATCCCAACCTGATTTTGATGGATATTCAAATGCCCAAAATGGACGGCCTGAAAGCAATTCGCCGCATCCGAGCCGAACTTGACCAAGCCCAGGTTCCGATCATTGCCCTGACAGCCCTGGCCATGCCCGGCGATCGGGAACGATGTCTGGCAGCAGGGGCCAACGAGTACTTAACAAAGCCCGTCAAGCTCAAGCAACTAATTGCCCTGATGCAACAACTACTAGGCAGAAGAACCTGAAACAAATCCCTCCCGAACCTTCTCAGACATTCACCACTCCCCCACAGGCATTAGGCCATGTCTCCCATAGAAACACCCCTAAATGCCGCCTAAGCCAAAATCTTCTCCAACCCATACACCAGGGACTTTAACTGCCCAACCTTGCGAATCGCCAGTAAAACCCCCGGCATGTAACAGGCCCGATCGCTGGTGTCATGGCGCAAGGTATAAACCTGACCGGGAGCCCCAAAAATCACTTCCTGATGGGCAATCAGACCCGGTAACCGAATACTGTGGATGCGGATGCCCTCCTCCGCCTGACAGCCCCTGGCTCCAGCCAGTTTCTCTGTTTCGGTCACCCCTGGCGGATTGAAAGGCTTGCCCAATTCAGCCAACATCTGGGCCGTCTGGATCGCAGTACCACTGGGAGCATCCGCTTTCTGGTTGTGGTGGAGTTCAATAATCTCCACATGGTCAAAGTACTGGGATGCCTGAATAGCCGCCTGTTGCAGTAGCACCATGCCGATCGAAAAATTGGGCACCAACAGGCAGCCGGTACTGGCCTTGTCAGCAAATTCGGCCAGGTCTTGAATTTGCTGGGGACTGAGGCCCGTGGTTCCCACTACAGGCCGCACCCCGTAGGCGATCGCCGAACGAATATTGTCATAGACCCCATCGGGATGGGTAAAGTCCACCATCACCCCAGGTTGCCGCTCCTGAGAAGTTAGGGCCAGCATGGGCTCAAAATCATTGGTAATCGGAACCTCCAGGGTGCCACAGCCCGCCAATTCCCCAGCATCCTGGCCAAAATAGTCAGGATTGCGATCGACCGCACCAATCAGGGTCATATCCTGAGCCTGGCTGACGGCCTTAACCACCTCGCGGCCCATTTTGCCAGCCGCACCATTAACGAGAACAGGGATCGGAGATTGGCTTGCCATAATGAATACAGGTATCAATGAATCGTGATTGGGTGAACCAGTAGTGTCGTCCGTAGAGGGTATCATGCTATGCCTTCCCAGGCCACACCACCCACAAAATTTCCATGAATGACCGGATAGGCCCCCCAGAACTCAGAAAAACTTCAAAATACTCGGTCCCCTGACAATCAGAGCTACATTTTAAAGAATTAGGCCATCTTTTCTGGCGTTTTCACAAATTTAAAACCTACCATCCTCCGTGCTTAAGTTTTTGCAGCCTTCTCCAGTGACTTCGTCTCCTCAGCCTCGTTGGCGTGCAGTAGCCAAAACCCTGGCCCATCCAGTGTTACTGGCCAGCGCGATCGTCACGGGATTAGTCACCGCAGGCTGGCAACTGGGGAGGTTTCAATACCTGGAATTGATCACCCTGGACCAGATGGTGCGCTGGCAGGGCGATCGGGGTCCCGATCCTCGGCTTCTGGTTGTAACCATCACGGAGAATGATCTGACCCGGTATTCGTTTCCCGTGTCCGATCAGGTACTGGCCCAGGCCCTGGAGAAACTCCAACAGCATCAACCCAGGGTGATTGGTCTGGATATCTTTCGCAATTTACCCAAAGAACCAGGCCATGCTGAATTATTATCCCAGTTGGCTCAATCGAATGTCATTGGTATTACCCGATTGAGCACGGAAAAGGATCCAACGATCGCCCCCCCACCCAAAATACCGCCGGAAAGAGTCGGCTTTAACGATGTGGTAACGGACCCAGACGGAGTCCTGCGGCGCAATTGGATTTATGGCGATACGGAAACAAGCCAGCACTACTCCCTGGCACTCCGGCTGGCTCAGGTTTACCTGGCGAAGCAGGGATCGCTGCCCCAGGCTGACTGGCGGAGCTATGGGGCTATCCCCTGGGGCAAAGCGGTTTTGACACCCCTGCAGAGCAACTCTGGTGGCTATCAGAATATCGATGCGGCAGGGTATCAACTTTTGCTGAATTACCGTTCCCCCGATCGGGTTGCAGGCCAGATCACCCTGACCCAGTTACTCAAGGGTCAGGTAGAGGGTCATCGCATCAGAGACAAAATCGTCCTGATTGGGACGACCGCCCCCAGTGTCCGGGATGTCTTCTTTACCCCTTACAGCGCAGCGGAGAAAGATACCCCCAAAATGCCAGGGGTGTTGATTCATGCCCAGATGGTCAGCCAGCTTCTGGATGCGGCAATGGGGAGTCAATCCCTGATCCGCTTCTGGCCAGAAGGGGTCGAGGCCCTGTGGATTTTGAGCTGGTCCCTGGTGGGAGGTGTCCTGGCCTGGTGGATGCGCCATCCCATCCGGTTAGCCCTGGTCGATGGCATAGCGCTGACCGGGTTAACGGGGATTAGCTTTGGTTTGCTGGTGTCTGGGCTCTGGGTACCCCTGGTGACCCCGACAGTCACCCTGATCCTGACCAGCGGGAGCGTGCTCGCCTACACCGCCTATCAAGCCCAGAAAATGCATCGATCGATCGCCCTGCAAGCCAGGGAACAGGAGAAAACGATCGCCCTATTACGTACCCTGTTAACTGAAAGCACCCACCCCATAACCGAAATGACCCGTCCGAATCCGAATGATCTGACGGCGACCATTATGACCGGTGGTCTGGAGCCAAGTGCAGAAGAAACTGCTCCGTTGCTGGTTCCCGGTCCTTCTACCCAGACTGTGGAGCGAGATCGGATCCAATCCCTTTTAGGAGGTCGCTATCGCATCGTGCGTGTGCTGGGTTCGGGGGGATTCAGCCTCACCTATCTGGCAGAAGATACCCAACGCCCAGGCAATCCCATCTGCGTGGTAAAACATCTCCTGCCAGCCCGCAGCGACGCCAAGTTCCTCTACACCGCCAGACGGTTGTTTCGCACGGAGGCGGAAATTTTAGAAAAGTTGGGAGGTCACCCTCAAATTCCCCAACTGTTTGCTTCTTTTGAGGAAAACGGCAGATTTTATCTGGTTCAGGAGTTTATTGAAGGTCCTTCCCTGAGTGATGAACTGGGAGAAGGTCACATCCTGACAGAACCTCAGGTACTCAGCCTATTGCGGGATGTCCTGGAAGTTCTACTGTTTGTTCATAGCTATCAGGTGATTCATCGGGATATCAAACCCAGCAACATTATTCGTCGCAAGAAAGATAACCGTCTAGTCTTGATTGATTTTGGGGCAGTGAAGCAAATGCAGCCGCCTCTATATGCCGATCGGGAAGGCCCCACGGTTGCGATCGGCACCCGGGGCTATGCACCTGCTGAACAGTTGGCTGGGCATCCAGGACTGAACAGCGATATCTATGCCCTCGGCATGATTGCGATCCAGGCTTTGACCGGGGTGCAACCACAACAATTGCAGCAAGACCAGGAGACTGGAACGGTGCTCTGGTCCCACCTGACCCAGGCCACTCCGGGACTGGTGACGCTCCTCGAACGCATGGTCCGGTACTATTTCAATGAACGCTATCAATCTGCCAGCGAGGTGATGCAGGATCTAAAGCACCTGACTGGGGAATAAGAGGGCTGCAGTGCGAGGCCCGTCCTGTGGCACAATTAAATTTTGTGTCGTGACTGTACAGGTAATCCCGTGACTTCAACCGCTCCCATCCCTGCCTCCAAATCAGATTTTCGTCGGCCAGTCTTTCCTTTCACAGCGATCGTTGGCCAGGAAGAAATGAAGCTGGCTCTACTGCTGAACGTGATTGACCCCAAAGTGGGAGGGGTGATGATTATGGGCGATCGGGGCACGGGGAAATCCACCACCATTCGCGCCCTGGCCGATTTGCTGCCCGAAATTGAAGTCATTGCGGACGATCCTTTCAATAGCCATCCTTCCGATCCAGAGCTGATGGGGGATGAGGTCAAGCAGGCCGCTGAGCAGAATCAGTCCCTGAGGACGACCAGAATTAAAGTTCCCATGGTAGACCTGCCCCTGGGGGCAACGGAAGACCGGGTCTGCGGCACGATCGACATTGAGAAAGCTCTGTCTGAAGGGGTCAAAGCCTTTGAACCCGGATTGCTGGCAAAGGCCAACCGGGGCATTCTCTACGTGGATGAGGTCAACCTGCTGGATGATCACCTGGTGGATGTGCTGCTGGATTCGGCGGCCTCTGGCTGGAACACGGTGGAACGGGAAGGGATTTCTATTCGCCATCCAGCTCGTTTTGTCCTAGTGGGTTCCGGCAACCCAGAAGAGGGGGAATTGCGACCCCAGTTACTGGACCGATTCGGCATGCACGCCGAAATTCGGACGGTGAAGGAACCGGCCCTGCGGGTGCAGATTGTGGAACAGCGAACAGACTTCGATCGCAATCCTCATCAGTTTCTAGAGCAGTATCAACCCCAGCAGACGGCCTTACAGGACCGCTTAATCCGGGCTCAGGAACAGTTGAAACTGGTCACGATCGACCATGATCTGAAGGTGAAGATTTCCCAGGTCTGTGCTGAACTCGATGTCGATGGCCTGCGGGGAGACATCGTGATCAACCGGGCTGCTAGAGCCCTTTGCGCCTTCGAAGGGCGAAGCAAAGTCACCATTGACGATATCCGGCAAGTGGCGGTCCTTTGTCTGCGCCATCGTCTGCGCAAAGATCCCTTGGAGTCGATCGACTCTGGCTACAAAGTCGCCAAAGTCTTCAACCAGGTCTTCGGACTGGATACCTCTGCGGAAGAGAATCAAACCAACGGTGTCAACCAGCCTTCTGGCGTGCGATAAGGCATGGGTCATTAGTCATTTGGTCATTAGTCGGGAATCAGGGATTGTCTTTGATAGTATTGATGAACTATTCAAAGCATCTCTGGTAAAACAATTCATCCATGACCAATGACCATGACCCATCACTAAAACGCATCTTAGGCATTGATCCGGGATTGGCGACTTTGGGATTTGGGGTAATTCTGGGGAAGGTTGACCAACCGGAGAAAACCCCCGCTCTGCTGGACTTTGGCGTGATTCAAACCCCAGCCCATACTGAGATTGGCGATCGCCTCTGTATCATTTACGATGACCTGCACACGCTGATGCAGGAGTGGCAACCAGATCTGGTGGCGATCGAAAAGTTCTTCTTCTACCGCATGGGCAATACCATCCTGGTGGCTCAGGCGCGCGGTGTGGTCATGCTGGTGTTGGCTCAATTCAAAGTGCCGCTGGTGGAATTCACTCCGGCGCAGGTAAAGCAGGCTCTGACGGGCTATGGGGGGGCCGAGAAGCGGGAGGTGCAACAGGCCGTAGCCAATGAACTACACCTGGAGCATATTCCCAAACCGGATGACGCAGCCGATGCGATCGCCCTGGCCCTGACGGCCTGGTTCCAACGGTAAATCAAGCTGATAATTTTCTCAAGCGAGAATTGAGGACCAAGAGATCATTGGCATCGACCTGAGGTATAGGGATGTAATTACAATCTTTGAAGCTAAGAACGAAAATATCAAAGATGGATTAGCCCAATGTGTTGCTGCCATGGTAGCGGCCAGAACCTTTAATCAACGGGCTGGAAATCCAACTGAACTGATTTATGGCGCAGTCACTACCGGGAATCAATGGAAGTTTTTGAAACGGCTTTGCTGAATGCAAATATGAATTACCCTCATCCCCAACCCTTCTCCCGCAGGAGAAGGGAGCTAAAACTCTTGTTCCCTCTCCTTTGGGAGAGGGCTAGGGTGAGGGCTGCATAAGGCTCAAGCACGAAAATCATCCTTCTATTCAGCAACGCCAGAATTTGCATCCATTAACCTGCTTGGCCCAGTCCAAGGAGATTTGTGGTATACCAGACCCATTCCTTCCCTTCTTATTTTTTGTTTACGGACTGACTGACAGATCGTTATGGAATCTTCGGGTGCCGTTCCAGCAGGATTACGATGGGCCATGATCTTTTTGATCAGCTTTTTTCTGCTGGGATATTCGGCACTCCTTTGCATTCTCCTGGCTATTATTGGGGGCTTCAGTGTAGGAGGGATTGTGGAATGGTGGAAGAGCAAGGACGAATTGCTCCAAAAACCACCCCCCAAGGCAGAGCCGGGTACAATCGGATTCCTGGCAGAGGATGCTAAAGCCCGTGTGGAGGAGGGGAAACAGAGTTTGCAGCATGAAATCTCTCGAATCGCTAAAGAGGGATTCGGCACCGTGTTTCGTCATACGGCAGGGATGCGTCGCCGCCGCCGATCGGTCGCTAAAAAGAGCCATGGACGACGGTGAGTATGGCTGAACACCCTGATTCAAATTTCGAAGTTAAATCCCCTCTGTTTAAGCTGCTGATATTTTTGTTCATCAAACTGGTAGAGTCGGGCAGCCCGATGACGCACATTGGTTTGCATTTCATCCAGCTCTTGCAGGAGATCCATCTGCAAAATCTTCTTGCGGAAGTTACGTTTGTCCAGTTCCTGGCCCAACACCGTTTCATAGAGTTGCTGGAGTTGGGAGAGGGTAAATTTGGGCGGCAAGAGTTCAAACCCGATCGGTTCGTACCGCACTTTGCCCTTCACCCGATTTAGCGCGGTGATCAGAATGCGATCGTGGTCAAAGGCCAGTTTGGGCACCTGCTGAATTGAAAACCAGGCGGCATCACTGGCATCGGTTGTGGCTTGAATCTGATGGTCACTCAGATTGACCAGGGCATAGTAGGCCACCGTTACCACTCGTTCCCGAGGATCCCGATCGACCTCCCCAAAGGTATAGAGCTGCTCCAGAAAAACTTTTTCGATCCCAGTTTCTTCCCGCAATTCCCGCAAGGCTGCAGCTTCAACGGATTCTTCTACCCGGACAAAGCCACCGGGCAAGGCCCATTGCCCCTCAAAGGGGGACAACTTGCGCTGGATCAACATCACCTTCAGGTCCCTTTCGCTGAGGTCAAACCCAAAGACGACACAATCCACGGTCAGACTGGGACGAGGAAATTCGTAAGTGTAAGGCACAGATCTATTTAGAGACAGCCCCTGCGGCTGAGAAAAGTTCATCGGCAGTTAATTCCAGGTCTGGAAAGGTCGGAGATAGAAGCCGATCTCCCGTCCGAAACTGGGTGATCTGGTATTCTCCGTCTGTCAAGGAGTGGATTGAGACCGTTGGTTGCTTCGGGGAGCCGATATAGCGCACTGCTCCCAGAGCCAGATAGTCCACAATCCAGTATTCTGGAATGCCCATAAACTCATAATCTGTCAACTTGATCCCGTAATCATCCCGCCATTTGTTGCTAGCAACTTCAACCACCAGGGCTACGGATTTCCCCTGAGTCATGGTCGATCGCTTAGCCCAAAGGGATTCTTCTGCCATCGCACCTTGAACCAACACCACAACATCTGGTTTGTAGCCGTGCTTCTCCCGATGAGGTTTTACGGTACAAGTTCGAGGAATGACATAGGGAAGCTGATGCTGCCAGATATGGATGTTCAGACAGTTGACAATAAACCCTGAAATCTGTTCGTGGGGTCCGGTTGGGTTCATTGGAACAACAATGCCCCCATAGAGTTCATAAATGCCCCCATCTTCTGGGTACGCCTCCAAAAATTCTTCAAAGGTGAATAAATGCCCTTGCTCTGCATCGTCCAGCAATTCTGCTTGAGTTGGAGTCATAACGCACTAAGCCTCAACGCATAAACCTAATAGTGGCACAGGGCTAGCCCTGATTAAATCGGTTCCACCTTGACATAGTGTCTAATATACACGATACTAGACTTAGTGTTGAATTAACACCTATGAAAGCGTTGTTTCAGATTGCTGCCGGATCGATCGCCGGACGAGACCATATCTTGACGGGAAAAAACAATCAGGATGCCCTGTACTACACCATTTCGGAGCATGCCATCCTGGCGATCGTGTGCGATGGGTGTGGCAGCGGTGCCTACAGTGAGGTGGGAGCCAGACTAGGGGCCAGGTTAACGGCAGCTACAATCGCTCAGATTCTGCAGGACACCCCAGACGCTCATCTGCAGGATGAAGACTTCTGGGATCGGGTCTATCGCACCCTGTTGCTCCAGTTCCAGGCTCTGGTACAGACCATGGGCGGCGACCGGGTACAGGCGATTCGAGATTATTTTCTGTTCACGATCGTGGGCACGGTGATCACCCCGGCAGGAGCCTCGATCTTTTCCCTGGGGGACGGTTGCCTGATTCTAAATGGCCAGGTGACTGAAATCGGTCCCTTCCCCAACAATGCGCCTCCGTATCTGGCTTACGGGTTATTGGAACAAACTTTGTCGTTCCATGTGCATGCCCAGATTCCTCTGGCTGAACTGCATACCCTGCTGATTGGCACAGATGGGGTGCTGGATTTGACCCAGGTAGCAGACAGTCCTGTTCCCGGCAGTACGAAGCCCGTCGGCCCAATCTGTCAGTTCTGGGAGCAGGAGCACTATTTCACCAATCCCGATCGGGTGCGACGAACCCTGGCCCTGGCCAACCGGGAGGTAACCAAACCGGACTGGCAAAACCACCAGATGGTCAAGACGGCTGGACTTCTGCCTGATGATACGACTCTGATTGTGATTCGCAAACAGCTTCCCTGAGGGGACTTCAACTTTCACAGCCCTGATCTGAAGCTGGGTTTAATATTTACTTCCGTGATGAGGTGCAAACCATGAAAGCTGTTCATTATTTACCGGAGACCCTCGATCGAGATTGCCTGTTTGTAGTCGATCCAGAGGATGACGATCGGTGTGTTTGCCTGCGCTGTGGGCGGGAGCGTCCTTCTCGACAGCCAGCCCAGCAGGATGGGTTCAGTGGGCTGACCCTCTTGGTCGCGATCGTGATTGGGATTGCCCTAGTCTGGCCAGCCTTTGAGCGCAAAACCTCGGAGGTCCAACCGGCGGCCACACCGACCCATCTGCAACGACATTGAAATCAAGGAGAAGCCTATGCTGGGCGCGATCGCTGGAGACATTATTGGCTCTGTTTATGAAGCTGACAATATCAAAACCAAAGATTTTCCGCTCTGGAGTGAAGATAGCCAGTTTACCGATGATACGGTGATGACCGTTGCAATTGCCCAGGCGATTCTCACCGGGAGTCCGTATGTCGATAACCTCAAAGCCTACTATCACAACTATCCCGAGGTTGGGTATGGCGGAAGCTTTAGAAGCTGGGCCAAGTCCGAGAGTCGAGACCCCTACAACAGTTGGGGCAATGGCTCGGCCATGCGGGTCAGTCCTGTGGGGTTTGCGTTCAATACCCTAGAGGAGGTGCTCCAGGAGGCGCGGCGATCGGCAGCAGTCACCCACAATCATCCCGAGGGGATTAAAGGGGCCCAGGCAACCGCAGCCGCGATTTTCTTGGCCCGCACAGGGAGCGACAAGGCTGAAATCAAGACCTATGTTGAAAGCCAGTTTGGCTATGACCTGACCCAGACCCTGGACCAGATCCGGCCCACCTATCGATTTGATGTCTCCTGCCAGGGGTCGGTGCCCCCAGCGATCGTGGCTTTTCTGGAATCCACCGATGTTGAAGATGCGATTCGCAATGCCATCTCCCTGGGCGGGGACAGTGACACGATCGCCTGTATTGCTGGGGGAATGGCCCAGGCCTTTTATGGCGGGGTGCCCGACAGCATGATTCAACTGCTACTGCATAAGCTGGATATCCCCCTCTGGAACGTGGTTGAGCAGTTTGCAGATCGGTATAGCCTACCGATCTGCAAGGAAAATCCCTTGAAAAATGATCCCTCCCTACCTTGACATAGTGTTTAATTTACACCATACTAGAGTTAGTGTAGATAAAACACTATATCTCTCACTGGCTTGGTGCCCCTGGAAACTGCCATGGATGTCTACATCAACAACAAAAAAATTCGCATCGACCCGAAGCGGGCGATCGGTAAGGGTGGCGAGGCCGATATCTTTGATTTAGGCAAGGGACAGGCTCTGAAGCTGTTCAAGCAGCCCGGTCATCCCGACTATCAGGGGGCACCCCAGGAGCAGCAGGCAGCCCAGGCCCGTCTGGCGGAACACCAGCACAAGCTGCGCCAGTTTCCCGGTCAACTGCCGGGACGGGTGATCCATCCTGAAGCTCTGGCCACGGATGCCCAAGGTCAACAGGTGTTGGGCTATGCCATGCGGTTGGTGCAGGGGGCGGAGGTATTGGCTCGCTATGGCGATCGCAGCTTTCGGCAGGCTGGTATTCCCCAACAAACCGTCGTCGAGATCTTCCAGGATCTCCACGCCACCGTATCCAAGCTCCACTTTCACCAGGTGGTGATTGGGGATTTCAATGACCTGAATGTGCTGGTACAGGGCCAGTCAGCCTATCTAATCGATGCGGATTCATTTCAATATGGATCGTTTCTCTGCCAGGTGTTTACCTCTCGATTTGTCGATCCGCTGCGATGTGATCCCCAGCAAAACCGACTGATCCTGCACCAGCCCCACAACTCGGATTCAGACTGGTATGCCTTTACCGTCATGCTGATGCAGTCCCTGCTGTTTGTCGATCCCTATGGAGGGGTGTATCGTCCCCAGAATCCGGCCCAGCGTCTGCCCCACGATGCTCGGCCCCTGCAGCGGATCACGGTCTTCCACCCGGAAGTCCGCTATCCCAAGCCAGCCCTGCCTTACGGCATCCTGCCCGATGAACTGCTCCACCATTTCCACCAGGTGTTTGAACAAGATCAGCGGGGCGAATTTCCCCGATCGCTGCTCGATCGCCTGCGCTGGACTACCTGCACCACCTGCGGCAGGGAACATGCCCGCTCCGTCTGCCCGGACTGTGCCCAGGCCCAGCCTGGAGCTGTCAAGGAAGTAACAGTGGTGCGGGGAACCGTCGTGGCCACCAGGGTCTTTACCACTGCCGGAGTCATTCTGCAGGCTGGGATTGCAGGCGGAACCCTGCGTTGGCTGTATCACGATCGGGGCCATTTCTATCGGGAGGAGGGCACGATCGTCTTCAGTGGCGATCTCGATCCCCGGTTACGGTTTCGCTTCCAGGGAGCAGCGACCCTGGTCGGTCAGCAGGGGCAGGTGCTGACGCTGAAGCAGGGCCAGGTGAGCGATCGGCTAGCGGTTGATCTCTGGGGTCAAACAGCCATGTTTGAGACGAATGAGGTTGGGCGCTACTGGCTACACAACGGTCAGTTGCTGCGAGATGGGCCTCTGGGACCAGAGTATATCGGGGATGTGCTCGCCCATCAGACCTGCTTCTGGGTTGGTTCTCACTTTGGGTTTGGCTTCTACCGGGCTGGGAATCTGAGCGTTGCCTTTGTGTTTGATACGCAACGGCGCGGTCTAAATGACAGCCTTAAACTGCCTCCAATTCCTGGCCAATTGCTGGATGCCCGCTGTGTCTTCAGTCAGCAGTACTGTTGGTTTCTGACCGCAAGCCAGACTCAGGGCAGAACGCTCCACCGCTGTACGTTGATCCAGTCCGACGGGACGGTGATTGCCGTAGCCGAGGCTGAAAAAGGAGATGGGTCCTGGCTCTCCAGTCTGAAGGGCCACTGTGCCGCCGGTAACTTCTTGCTGACAGCAACGGATGAGGGCATCGTTCGTCTCCAACCTGAGCAGGGGCAGATTGTCAAAACTCGGGAGTTTCCTGACACGGAACCCTTTGTTGATACCGCCAGTCAGCTCTTTGCTGGTCAGCAGGGTCTTTACGTCGTCCGGCCCCAGGAGATCTTTTTGCTTAAGATCCACTAGATCTGTCCATCGTCCCGTAGAGACGATTGATCGCGTCTCTACAGGCACACCCCCAACATCCCTATTGTAATAAGGAACAAACCCATGACCCCTACCACAATGACCCAATTGCCGATCCCCTCCCATTTTGACCCCCGTACCGTGGGTGAAGTCTGGCGAGTCCCCTATCAGCAACGGGCGATCGAGGCCGAATCCTGGAGTAAACGGATGGGTCTGAAACCAGCAGCTAAGGACAAGACTCGCATTTGCCTGATGGCGATCGATGTTCAGAACACCTTCTGTATTCCCGACTTTGAACTGTTTGTCGGAGGCCGCTCTGGTAAAGGCGCGATCGAGGATAATGTGCGCCTGTGTGAGTTCATCTACCGTAACCTGGGTGTCCTGACTGAGATTGCCCCAACCATGGATACTCACACGGCCATGCAAATCTTCCACCCTATGTTCTGGGTCAACGATGCCGGGGAGCATCCGACCCCAGCAGCTACCATGATCACCGCCGAGGATGTGAAGAAGGGAGTGTGGAAGGTCAACCCTGCTGTGGCCTACAGCCTAGGCCGGGGCAACTATATGGCCCTGCAAAATCATGCTTTGCATTATGTGGAGAAACTCAGTGCTGAAGGTAAGTATCCCCTGATTGTCTGGCCCTACCACTCTATGCTGGGTGGGATCGGCCATGCCCTGGTGTCTGCGGTGGAGGAAGCCATGTTTTTCCATAACATCGCCCGTCACAGCCAGACGGGGTTTGAAATCAAAGGGGGCAACCCGTTGACCGAGAACTATTCAGTGCTGCGCCCAGAGGTGATGGATGGGGCGGATGGCCGTCCGATCGCCCAGAAGAACACCCGCTTTATCCAGAAGCTGCTGGACTTCGATTACGTGTTGATTGCCGGTCAGGCTAAGAGCCATTGTGTCGCCTGGACGATCGATGACCTGCTAACAGAAATTCAGGCCCAGGATCCCAGCCTCACCCGCAAGGTCTACCTGCTGGAGGATTGCACCTCTCCGGTTGTAATTCCCGGTGTAATTGACTTTACGGATCAGGCAGAGGCTGCCTTCCAACGGTTTGCAGCGGCTGGAATGCACATTGTGAAGTCTACCGATCCCCTGGATAGCTGGCCCAACCTGGAGATCAAAGGCTAAGGATCTGGTCGGCGGTCAGGTTCAATTCGGGAAAGGAGGGGGAGAGAATGCGATCGGTGTCCCGGAACTGGTTGACCTGATACTCCCCATCCACCAGATAGAACAGCGACAGGGTGGGGCGCTTGGGGGAGCCGATATCACGAACGGCTCCCAGGGCCAGGTAATCCACAATCCAGTATTCCGGAATGCCCAGTTCCTCATAGTCTGTCAATTTTTTGTGGTAGTCGTCCCGCCAATTTGTACTGACTATCTCAATGACCAAGTGTGCAGATTGTCCCAGAGAAATTGTTGAAGCTTTCTCCCAAAGCGGATCGTGGGTAATTGCTGATTCGTCTAAAACAGCTACATCCGGAATATAGCCTCTGTTAGGGCTAGGGGGTTTAACAAGACAGGTTTTAGGGATGAAATAAGGCAACTTAAGGCGACGGATTTCTAAGCCTAATTCAAGCGCAATGAAGCCTGAAATCTTTTCATGACGACCAATTGGACGCACTTCTATAACCTCGCCGTCTGCTAGTTCGTACAGACCCCCATCTTCCGGATACCACGCCAAAAATTCCTCAAAGTTGAGTAACTTATCAACGACTTGAACCATCTTGAACCTGCCAATTTAAGCGTTGATGACTGGGATAAAGCCAGAGCTTCACTGATCTGATCAACACCATATCACCTTCCAAAGTAATTCAATTGTACCATAGGAGTCAAACCACGATGAGTCAGAATACCCCCAACCTCAACAGTCTGTTCCAAACAGCCCAGGATGACGGCACCCTTTCCAGCGCTTCTATCCAGGCCCTGAATGTGCTGGATATCGGAGCCCAGATCCAGGCCGGATTGGGCATCCATGTGGATGATGTCGCCGCCAGCGAGGTCGTGCTGGTCACCATGATGCCGGATGATTCCGGCTCGATCCGGTTTGGCAGCAATGCTCAGGCGGTGCGGGGCGGCCATAACGCCGTCCTGGATGCCCTGGCCACCTCCAAACAGCAAGACAATATCCTGGTCCACACCCGCTACCTGAATGGGTTTGTCCTCTATCCCTATTGCCCCTTGGCCCAGGCCGTGCGGATGGATACCCAGAACTACGATCCCAACCAGGGCACACCCCTATATGACCAGACGATCGTCCTGCTGGGAACGGTCCTGGCTAAGGCCCAGGAATTTGCCGATAATGGGGTGCCCGTAAGAACCGTAACCCTGATTATCACGGATGGGGCCGATGCCCACTCCATGAAAGCAACTGCCAAAGATGTGGCCACGATCGTCAAAGATATGCTGCGAGCTGAAACCCACATTGTTGCCGGAATGGGGATCGACGACGGCAGCACCGATTTCCGGCAGGTGTTCCGAGAAATGGGGATTCGGGATGAATGGGTCCTGACCCCCGGCAACAGTGAGGGTGAAATTCGCAAGGCATTTCAGGTTTTCTCCCAGTCTGCAGTCCGCGCCAGTCAAAGTGCAGCTAGTTTTAGCCAGTCGATCGGAGGTTTCGGAAATCCGTAGAAGTGTTACTCTAGTGGCAGTTAACAGTTCATTGTAACCGGTCAATCATTCACAGTTTGTTGTAAACCGTCATCAGCTTTTGCTATTGGCGGTTTATCCATAGCTGATCGTGCAGTTGCCATCAGGCTGAGAAGAAATCAGAAAGAGGTCGGGGTAAAAATCCTGGGGTGGTGACGCCACTCCCCTCTCTAATCCTCACCTGGTTGACCCTGCAAGTGAAAGAGCACAACTCATGGCATCTTTACTGATAGCTAATAGCTGACAATGCGTCTGACCATTCTTGTTGCGGATGATGATCCTGGGACTCGCCTTTCGATTAGTGATTATCTGGAGATGTCCGGCTATTCAGTCGTTGCGGCTGAGAACGGTCAGGAAGCTCTGGCCCTCGTAGAGGAATACCAACCCCATCTGATGGTGACGGATATTACCATGCCCCAGATGGATGGCTACGAATTAGTCCGCCGGGTTCGCCAGAAACCCTCGTTTCGGCTACTGCCGGTGGTTTTTTTAACCGCCCGAACAGACACCCGTGACCGCATTCGGGGCTATCAATTGGGGTGTGATCTCTACCTCCCAAAGCCGTTTGAGTTAGATGAATTGGGCGCGGTTGTCCGAAATTTGTTAGAACGATCGCAGCTGATCCAAACCCAGATGATCAAGCAGCAGTGGCAGGCGGCAGAACAATCTGCAGGGGCCGTCCTGGAAGCGGAGAAAGTGGGCCTGATGAAAACCTCGGATGGTCCAGTGGAAGCTAGGATTATCCTGACGCAACGAGAACAGGAAGTCTTGAAACTGCTGGCCCATGGGCTATCGAATGCCCAGATAGGCGATCGTCTCCATCTCAGTCCGCGAACCGTAGAAAAGCATGTCAGTAGTCTGCTCCGAAAGAGTGATGCCAACAATCGGGCCGAACTGGTTCATTACGCGATGGGTCATGACCTGATCCAGGACTAGTGGGTCATTTGCTACGGTTGTAGCCATAGCTGCCCTCACCCTACATCCCTCTCCTCTCCCTCTGGGAGAGCAGGGACTATTCATTTTCCAGAGACAGTTTCCCTCCCTCACGCCCAGACTCCTCGCGCCCAGGCTCCTCGCACCCAGGCTCTGCTTGGGTGCCCCAGCAGACCCACCCCTACCCCAGACTCCTCGCACCCAGGCAGAGCCTGGGTGCCCCAGCGGAATGATCCACTAGCCCAGACTCCTCGCACCCAGGCTCTGCCTGGGTGCCCCAGCGGAATGACCCCACTTGGGGAGTTCACCCCCGACCCTCTACCCTCTATCAAAACCCTTGTGGTGGAGTACTAAGGAACGAGAATTAAATAAAATGTCAAACTCCTAATTGCCCTCACCCCCCTCCCCTTCTCCCAAATTTGGGAGAGGGGGAGGGGGTGAGGGCTGAAGAAATCCAGGTTATTTAATTCCCGTTCCTAAGGGCGTATCTTGAGCACCCGGCGCTGTTGCAGATCCTGCAATAACCCCTCACAGGCATCCTGCAGCAAATTAAGAACATAATTAAAGCCCTCCTGCCCCCCATAGTAAGGATCAGGTACTTCCCGATCAGAATGGCGAGTGCAGAAATCGCACATAGATTTCACCTTCTCCCGATACCGATCCGTTGCATCCAGGTTCAGGATATTCCAGTAATTATCCCGATCCATAGCCAGAATCAGGTCAAAATCTTCAAAGTCAGCGGCACAAAACTGGCGAGCCTGTCCCTTCATTACAATGCCCCGCTGGGCCGCTGCTGCAGTCATGCGACGATCGGGCGGACTGCCCACATGATAACTACTCGTACCCGCAGAGTCGCAAATGACAACATCCGCGAGATTCTGCTGCTCCAGCAGGTGATTCATCAGATTTTCTGCTGCTGGGGAACGACAAATGTTCCCCAGGCAGACAAACAAGAGTTTGTAGGGCATGGAAGCTTTAGGTTAGAGGGCTACATGCCGGGGATATTTAACCCACCGGTCAATTCTTCCATCCGCTCTCGCATTGTATTCGTGGATCGGAGATAGGCATCTTTCATAGCCGTCAGAACAAGGTCAGAGACAACTTCTGCCCCCTCTCCCATCACATCAGGGGAAAGCTCCACCCTGATCGGTTCCTGGTTGCCACTTAAAACCACCTTAACCAGACCACCTCCGGCCTGACCTTCGATTTCCATCTGCTCCAGTTCTTCCTGAAGCTTTTTGGCTCCCTCCTGAACTTGCTGGGCTTTTTTCAGAGCTTCTGTAAACTCTTTCATTTTGCCCAAGCCAAAGCCGAATCCCTTTCCTTGCGTCATATCACTTCTTTGAGAGGATGTTCGTAAATTATAGCTCTGTACCAGATTACCTAAAATTCTCCCAGAATTTTCACCTCTGGATGGAGGAGGATAGACCAGCGCTGCTCAACCTGCTCCTGCACATGATGGATTAGGCAGTAAATATCCCTGGCACTCGCTCCTCCACAATTCAGGATAAAGTTGGCATGGCGATCGGCAACCTGAGCTCCACCAATCTGGTAGCCTTTCAACCCTGTTTGTTCAATCAGCTTGCCTGCCGTTTGAGGCTTGGGATTTCGGAACACACTCCCACAACTGGGCAGGTGATAGGGCTGGGTAGCCCGACGCTGATCCAGGTGGGTGGAGGTGACGTTAATCACTTGCTCTGGATCTGCTCCGGGTTGCAATTGGAACGTGGCCTGAGTAACCAGATGATTGCTCCCTTGCAAAGATGAGCTGCGATAGCGATAGTTCAAATCATCTGGGGTGAGAAGCTTGATTTCTCCTTCAGGGGTAACAACCTGAGCCCTGACCAGAATGTCAGCGGTGCACTCATTGTGTGCGCCAGCATTCATCACCACTGCCCCACCCACAGTACCAGGGATCCCCACAGCCCATTCCAGTCCCTGCCAGCCCCGTTCAGCTGTTTGCCAGGCCAACCGGGGGATCGGTTCCCCAGCACTGACTGTTACCTGCCCTGCAATAGCATCAAACTCTGTATGCCGCAGATGACGGGTAGAAATGACTAATCCCGGGAGGCCCCGATCGCTGATCAATACATTAGAGCCAGCCCCCAAAATGGTTACCGGAATTCTCTCTGCCCTAGCCCAGGCCAGACTGGCTTGCAACTCCTCCAACCGCCGAGGGGCAACGTACCACTCTGCCGGTCCTCCCACGCGGAAGGATGTCATACTGGCCAGGGAAACCTGAGGCCGGATTAAACAATCCACTTCAGGCAGGTAAATGGGAGGAATCTGAGACACCTCGCCATAAGTACCGGCCCCAGATGTCGCAACTAATCTGGAAGCCTTAAGGATGTTCAGTGGTTCTTGAGATAAGGTCATGATTAAGTTGAATATTTCTGAAGTGCCACAAGGCTATGCCATTGCAAGAGAACCGTCTTTGTCGTTGTAGGACTTCACTTCCCAGCCAGACCAGAGGTGTTCTCACTCTGCTGGCCAGTCCGCTATGCCTGATTGCACCACTTTTGAGGCAAACTGTTTTCCAGGTTCCGCTGGTATGCCAGAACATCCGGAATAATTTGGTTAAGGTTCCCAGCCCCCAGGAAGAGTGCCAGATCCCCTGCTTGTAAGACTTCATTCAAAAAAGCACTCACGGAGTTGAGCGACGGCTGAAAGTAAACTTCTCCGTGATAGGCCGCAATAGCATCGGCTACCTGTTGCCCAGTCAGGTTACCTGAGTTAGCTTCACCAGCACTGTAGATATCAGTTACCACAACCAGATCTGCGTCCTTGAAAGATTGGGCAAACTCTGCCAGGAAAGTCTGGGTGCGGCTATAGCGATGGGGCTGAAAAATAGCTACAACTCTGCGCTGATCGACTCCGGTTAGTTTGCCCTGAATATGGAGTTGAGCCGCAGCCAGCGTCACTTCAATTTCACTGGGATGGTGGGCATAATCATCGACAAACAGAATCCGATTCGCTTCACCCCGATGCTCAAAGCGACGATGAGCACCCTGAAATGTAGAGATAGCACGGGCAATGACCGGAAAGTCTAGATCCAACAAACGACCCACCGCGATCGCGGCGAGAGCGTTACTGAGATTATGTTTGCCCAATAGAGGTAACGTCAATTGCCCCAGAACTTCATGGCGTTCCCAAATGCGGGCTGTTGTTCCCGCAGGGCCATAGACCACCTTATCTGCGATATAGTCTGCCCCTGATTCTCCATTCAAGCTGTAGGTCATCTGGGGCTTCAGATTCTGAACACCCTGACAATCCATACAGCCCACTACGATCTGGCACTGGCTGGCAAATTTTTGAAAGGTTTGGGTCAACTGTTCCAGGCTGTGGTAATGGTCTGGATGGTCTAACTCAATGTTAGTGATGACGCCAATAGCGGATTCAAACTTAACCAGAGAGCCATCTGACTCGTCAGCCTCCGCAACCAGATAAGGGCTTTCCCCCATGCGGGCATTACCACCCCAGGCGTCAACCTCGCCCCCAACCACGATCGTTGGGTCCAGTCCTGATTCCATCAAGAGATACCCAATCAGGCTACTGGTTGTTGTCTTACCATGGGTTCCAGCTACGGCAATGCTATGATGCTCTCGAATCAGGGCAGCCAGCACATCGGAGCGATGGAAGATCGGGCATCCCAGATCAAGTGCGGCCCGATACTCCGGATTATTGACCCCAATAGCAGTAGAGCAAATCACCTGAGGAAGAAGACTGGCCTGGGATTTAAGATTGGGTTTTGCTTTGGGTTTGGAGCCATCAACAGCCCCATTCAGGGTGCCATGGGATCGGGACCCATTAGACGAGCCGGAAACTTCAGTAGGAGCAGGTAGGGCTTCCGTCAGATTAGCGGTTGCCTGGAAGTACTCAAGATTAGTAGCTTCTTGATTCCAGAAAATGTGTGCACCCAGGTCCTGCAACTTCTGAGTGATATGGGTTAGACGAAGATCGGACCCTGATACAGGTAACTTGCGCTTCACCAGAATGTAGGCCAGAGCAGACATTCCAATTCCACCAATCCCAATGAAATGGAAGGGTCTCCCACTGAAATCAACAGAATCCGACATTTTAAATCCTCACGAACCACACCACTCCAATATCACGCGATATCATATCAAGAATTGCTTTTTCGCGATAGAACTATCAGGCATGTCTCCTATTTAATTTCGGGGTTCAGGCAGGTTAGTTTCACCTTGAGCCCGGATGCAATCTCGGTAACAGCCATTCAAATCATTTGTTTCCCAAATGCCCTCAGTATTTTTATTGTTATATCAAGTCTCTATTTTTACCAGATCCACCCTGGATGAGGAATAAAGTGTTGGCAAGGCTTGACCACAGGGCTGTGATCGGCAGTTGGAAAGGTCCCAAAGTTGCAGAAGAACTGCAGCAATAACGCCATGGCGGCATCACGTCGGGGGTGAATGCTTGAACAGGGTTAACAGCCGTTTTGGGGGGCTATGAAAAAGGTCGCTATCTTCGGAGGAACATTTAACCCAATCCACTGGGGTCACCTCCTAATGGCGGAAATAGCCCTCACTCAGGCAGAGTTAGATGTTGTGCTCTGGGTACCAAGCAGCCAGCCCCCCCATAAGGTTCAATCTGAGTTGGCCTGCTTTGAGCAGCGGTTGGAGATGGTTAAACGGGCGATCGCAGATCATCCTGCTTTTCACTGGTCCGACATTGAAGCCACCCGTGCTGGACCTTCCTATGCCATCCAGACCCTAAACGATCTGAAGCTGTATTACCCTGATGCTTGCTGGGCCTGGATTGTGGGTCTGGATGCTTTCCAGAGTTTACCCCACTGGTACCGCAGTTCGGACTTGATCGCCCAATGCCACTGGTTGGTTGCCCCTCGGCGGGAAAAGAGGCTGGAGAAGTGGGATAAAACCCTGCCCCATTCCATAGGTTACCAAATCCTGGATATGCCTCAAATAGACCTCTCTTCTAGTCTGGTTCGTCAATTCTGTCAGCAAGGGAAATCCATTCGCTATCTGGTACCAGAGGCAGTTAGAACCTATATTCAGGCATATCAGCTCTATGGGCATTTCCCCCAGAGGCGTGGAAAATGTACATTGCTTGATGAGTAGCAGTTGACTAGGGTCAGGAGGAAAGGACAACCATGCCTTCGTCCAGCGTCAGGGTGTCCCCCAGGCTATCGCCAGTGTGGTAAGCCGCCAGCAGGACTTCGCTGGTTTTGCCCCAGGCAATTGTTCCTGTAGCGTCCAGACCGATCGCGCCCAGGTCTCGACTTCTGGATTGAGCTTCCTGGAAGGACTTCCTGAAGGCAGCTTCCAGGGAAAACCCATCTGTCACCCGCACAACAATCTTGGCTGCCAGACACTCATCAATGATGTCTTCCCCAATTCCCGTACAACTGACAGCAGCCTGAGCGGTGGCGTAGTTGCCAGCAGGCATGGCAGAATCACTGACCCGCCCAATCCGTTCAAACCCTTTACCCCCAGTAGAAGTGCCAGCAGCCAGATGCCCCCGACCATCCAGGGCTACCACCCCGATCGTACCCACTCCAGCACTTTCCGCCACAACCCCAGCCATTGACCTGACAAAATTCTCCTGTCGCTCCTGCAGCCATTCTTGCAGGCGCAAATCAGTAAGGGGATTGTAGAGGGGGATCTGGCGCTCACGAGCCAGTTCAGCCGCACCATAATCAGACAGGACATGATCAGAGGCCGTTTGGAGGGTCTGAGCCAGGTCGATCGGGTTCTGGACTCTGGAGACATTGATCACCCCACTAAAGCGCTGGGGGGTTCCATCCATCAGGGAAGCGCTCATCCGAATTTGCCCATCCGACTGCAGCACAGACCCTGTACCGGCGTTAAACCGGGGATCATCTTCCAGCAGACGACAGGCCGCAACCACTGCAGCCGCAGCCTCTGCCCCTGACAGGAGCAGGGGATAGACCTCCTGCAACACCTTAAATAGGGACTGGCGAACAGCCTCCGCTCCCCCCTTACCTTTCAGGGAACTGCCTGCACCACCGTGAATAATGAGTTTGGGTTTGGACATGGAAACACCTTTTAGAGGGTCGATCGTCTGCGTCGGCAGCGTTCCGAGCAATATTTGACTTCGTCCCAACAATCTTCCCATTTTTTACGCCAGGTAAAGGGTAGACCGCAAACCGGGCAGATTTTACTGGGCCGATTAGATTTGGAGGGGGTACGTCCCATAAGATTTTGGCTCGCGATGACGGGCAAGGCTCTCTATCCATGAGGTGCGAGGAATTGCCCATCGCCTCTCATACCTGTGCAATCCCTTATTGTAGGGAAAGATAAAAATGTTTTTGTGATCGATGGGAGAGATGTCTGAAGATGCTTTGGCCAGAATTCGGATTGTCCTGGTGGAACCAGCAGGACCACTGAATGTGGGATCGATCGCCCGGGTGATGAAAAATATGGGGATGCGCCATCTGCTTCTGGTGCAGCCCCAGTGCGATCCCCTGGGACCGGAAGCACGGCAGATGGCAGTGCATGGAGCCGATATTTTGGAGGCCGCGACGATCGTTCCCGATTTGCCAACGGCCCTGGCCGGTTGCCAGCGAGCAGTGGCCACCACGGGCCGAGATCGATCGTTGCCAACTCGGCTGGAACCACCGCGCCAGGTCTTGCCCTGGCTGCTGGCTGATCCCGATGTCCCCTTACAATCAGCCCTGATTTTTGGTCCTGAAGATCGGGGGTTAAGCAACGAGGAATTGAAATACGGCCAGCGCTTTCTGCAAATCCCCGCCCATCGGGCATACCCTTCCTTGAATCTGGCTCAGGCTGTTGGGATTTGTGTTTACGAGTTGCATCAAATGGCTTACGGGGATCCGCTGCAATCGAGAAATTGGCTGGATGTTGCGGCAGAAGACAGGGCCGATCGGGCAACCATGGATGAACTGGAAGGTTACTACGAGCAACTGGAAGCCCTTCTGCTCAGAATTGGCTATCTCTATCCCCACACTGCCGTGAGTCGGATGGAAAAATTTCGTCGCTTGTTCAACCGGATCGGCTTATCCAAAGCAGAACTGGCTATGCTTCGGGGGATTCTAAGCCAGGTGGGGTGGGCCTTGGAGCAAAAAGGCGACGAATAATTTTGTCTGTGCTAAAATCCAACCTTGATTCTGAACCCTTGATTACGGCTACGCCAGATCCTGCTTTTTTTAGGAACGGGGGAATTGAATCCCCGCTCCAGTCAAAACTTTTTATATCTTGGAAGAAACATTACTGTGGTTGTGCGCGATATCTCTAACGATCAGCCCTCTTCCTCAGGGACCCCTACCTCCCCCAGACTTCCTACTGTTCAGGGAAGACCTGTAGCCCCGTCTTCGGTCCCCGGTGGGGCCAGAAACTCCAGCAAACCCCCAGCTAATCGGCGATCAACAAGAACCGGTGGCCGCGCTCGGTCCTCCCGTTCGAGTGCAGTGGTTCTGTACGGTATCCGCTTGCTCATCCTGGGAGTTGGCGTGGGCGTCATTGTCGGCAGTTTATTGTCTGCCTGGGATCCCGCCACCCGGGCGACTGCTGGATCCTCCCAGGCTGGGTTCTTTCCCAGTTCCCCTACTCGAACTCAACCAACTGTCAGCAGCCCGATCGTATCTACTCCTGTGGAATTAAAGCTGGGTGAGGAACTAACCGCACTTAAGACAGAAGTTCAGGCTTTAACAGCCCAGAATTCTGGCCTGACGGCAGGAGTATTTTTCGTAGATCTGGATACTGGCGCTTACATTGACCTGAATGGCGACAGTACTTTCTCAGCCGCCAGTATGATTAAAGTACCCATTCTGGTAGCCTTTCTCCAGGATGTGGATGCCGGTAAGATTCGCCTGGATGAGATGTTGACCATGCGGCCTGATTTGATCGGCTCCGGGTCTGGGGTGATTCAGTATCGCACACCAGGAACTCAGTTTACAGCCCTGGAGATAGCCACCAAGATGATCGTCATCAGTGACAATACGGCCACGAATATGTTGATCGATCGATTGGGTGGCATTGCTGCGCTGAACCAGCGATTCCAATCCTGGGGGTTAACCGGAACTCTGGTATACAATCTTCTTCCAGATCTGGAAGGAACGAATGTCACCCGACCCAAAGAGCTGGCGACCCTGATGTTTCGCGTCAGTCAGGGGGATCTACTGTCCATTCGTTCCCGCGATCGGATGCTGGATATCATGCGTCGTACCGAGACAGATACCCTGCTACCCCGTGGTCTGGACGACAATGCCACGATTTCCCACAAGACCGGAGATATCGGCTCCATGGTGGGGGATGTCGGGGTGATTGATGCTCCCAATGGCAAGCGATATGTTGCGGTGGCCATGGTCAAACGCCCCCACAATGATTCCCGCGCCCAGGAGATGATTCGCCGAATTTCCCGAGCAGCCTATCAGGCTTATAATCCTCCGGTGGCACCAGCCAAACCAGTCCGCAGTCCCAGTCTCTGAGACCCTGACCCGATCGCCATTCCTTAATCCAGACAGTGACAGGTGCTCCTGCAGGTGAGAAATAGGGGTCTCCAGTGGCACCTGAGCCTTGATTATTGAAGGACTCGATCAAAGCTTGTGGCCAAACAGTTCCTGCACCTCCTCCCAGGCTGCCGTTGCCGCTGCCGGGTTATAGCTGGCCCGATGGTCACAGAAGAAGCCGTGCTCGGCATCGGGGTAGCGCAGAACTTTGTGGGGGATGTGGTGCTCCTGTAAGGCCGCTTCAATTTGGTTCACCTGCTCCACGGGAATGCTGGCATCCTGCATCCCGAAAAAGGCGTACAGGGTGCCTTGGATGTCTGCTGTGCGGCTAAGTGTGGGCGCACCCCCACCAGGCGTCATGGTCGTAATTCCGGCCCCGTAGAAGGACGCTGTGGCCTGGATATCGGGCAGGGTGGAGACCAGGTAGGCAACATGGCCCCCGAAACAGAAGCCAATACAACCAAACCCCTGCGATTTGATCGCGCAATGGGCTTTGACATAATCGATCGTGGCCTGAATATCCGCCAGTAGTTCAACTGCTTTGGTCTGATCTTTGTACTGGCGACCAATCTGGATGGCTTCCGGGGTGTAACCCGTCTCAAAGCCAGGAGCGAGCCGTTGGTAAATAGCCGGGGCGATCGCCCTATAGCCCGATCGGGCAAACCGTTCGGTCACCTCTCGAATGTGGGCATTGACCCCAAAGATCTCTTGAATCACCACCACTGTTGGGTAAGGCCCTTCCCCAACAGGCTCGGCCAGGTAAGCAGCAATCTTCAGATCTCCATTAGGAACATCTACCTGACGGGTCCGAATCTCCAGATTAGACATGGGTGAATCATCCATTGTTCAGGAAGGTACGAGGTAAATTGTAGTAGCCTGGAAGAAATAGAGTCACCACGGAGGCTCTAATGATTCAATTTCACATCCAGCCGGACAGTGACATCCCGGCTTCGACCCAGTTATACAATCAGATCCACTTCGCGATCGCGTCTCGCCAGTATCCCCCCGGTCATCGCTTACCCAGTACGAGGCAACTGGCGATGCAGACTGGGCTACATCGCAATACAATCAGCAAGGTTTATCGCCAACTGGAAGATGATGGCGTAGTAGAGTCCCAGGCTGGGTCAGGCATTTATGTCAAAGCTCCGGGGGATGAAAGCACAGCCCGGCTGAAAACGCCCACCATGGAGCAATTTCCCCAGGCCCACAAATTGATCAAGCAAAATCTAGACGAATTGTTGAAGCAGGGCTGTTCCCTGAACCAGGCCAGGGAAATGTTTCTAGCCGAGGTGGATTGGCGACTTCGTTGTAGTGCCAGGGTACTGGTTACCTCTCCGAGTGAGGATATTGGAGCCGGAGAATTGATGACTAGCCAGTTAGAAGATGCCCTCAAGATCCCGGTGCAATTGGTGCCCTTGGAGGAGCTGGCCCAGATCCTGGATCAGGCCCGCTCTGGTACGGTGGTCACCAGCCATTACTTCAGTGCTGCTGCAGAAGAGATAGCCGCCCCCCGATCGGTGCGGGTGATTCCGCTGGATATCTATGACTATGGCCAGGAGATTCAGTTGTTGGTGAACCTGCCCAAGGATAGCTGCCTGGGCCTGGTCAGCGTCAGCACTGGCTTCCTGCGAGCCTCTGCTGTGATTGTGCATAGTCTGCGAGGAGAAAACTTGCTGGTGATGACAGCCCATCCCAATGACACCTTTCGGTTGAATGCCATGGTTCGGAGTGCCCATACGATCGCCAGCTTTGATCGGGCCAGTTGCGCCGCCGTGAAAGCCACCGTTGCAGCCGCCAGGGAGGACCTGATTCGACCTCCCAAGCTTTACTGCTGCGATACCTACATTGGGGATAAGTCTATCAATTTGCTGAAGCGGGAACTGGGCCTGGAGTAGTCTGCCAGAGTTGGAGGCCATCAGTCCCAACCGCAACTAAAGCGCGCCCCTGCCAGCCAAATTGCACGGAGACATTGCTATACCAGGAACCCCGTAATGTTCCCAGGAGTTTCCGGGGGGAGAGTTGCCAGAAGTAGATGGTGCCCCCCAGGGGAGCTGCCACAAACTGGCCGTTTGGGTTCAGGGTCAAATCCGTGGCTCCAAAATTCATCGATTGGGAAAGTTGCCCTGTTTTCACCTGCCAGAGCTTTGTTCGACTACTGCCAGTCAACAGGGTTCGTCCATCTGGACTGAATTGCAAGGCAGTGGGTTCACCAGAATCCAGGATATGGCGCAGATGGCCGGATTGCAGATCCCAGAGGTGAGCCTTGGCTGAGCCAGCCGCCAAAACCTGCCCTTGAGGGCTGAAGGCAAGGGTATGGTAGACATCAGTTCCGATCGTTTGCCGGAGGCGATGGTCTTTAACATCCCAAAGCTGCACGCCCCCCTGACTGAGGGTGCCATCTGGCCAGATGCGATAACGACTACTGGCTGCGAGCAGGTGTCCATTGGGGCTGAAAACCAGACAGGTGACCCGTCCGGCCTGGAGAATAGCTTGCAGATGCCCCGTCTTTAAGTTCCAGAGTCGAATGGTCTGATCCAGGCTGGCGCTGGCAAGAATTTTTTCATCAGGAGAAATGGCCAGGGCTGTGACCCGACTAAGGTGGCCAGAAAAGGTGCGCGGGGCTGTCATTGTCTGCACATCCCACAGTTGAATTGCTTGATTGAGACCAATGGCTAGCCTGGACCCATGGGGGTGGATGGCCATCGCGGTGATGTGTCTGCTGGGCAACTGGTGGGTTGAACGGTAACAGACAGGGGCAGCATGGGGCAAAGGCAAGCAGATTCGGGCCTTAATCTGTGAGGCAACCCCATCTTGATACAGCACATAGGCACAAACCAGAATCAGAATGATTCCAATCAGGATCAAAATTCCAATCGCAGGCTTCGTTCTGGTCTGGCTCATCTCTGGACGTTGATATGAAGTTTTGCTACAAGAGCCTATAGGAATGATTGCAACCGAGAGACCTAACCCTGAGAAAACCATGCGGCAATTCAACGGACGATCGGCTCCAGCCGTCTGGAATCTCCTACTTCCCCTCATTGCCCTGGTTGTTGCGGCCTGGTTGAGCTTCCAACTGGCGGAACTGGGGCTGGAAAAATTCGACCTGGCACTGGCGGGGGGGAGAAAATACGCCACCTTTCCAAGTTGGGAAACCCATTTGGGGATCAGCCTCAGCTACCTGTTGCTATGGCTACTATACCTGGTCTGGCTGAGCCGCAGGCAAAGGCCCTCCCTGGGAAGACCTTTCAGGGCAGTGCTTAGATCGATCACCTTGTTTATCCTGCTGGCATTCCTGGCCTATCCCCTGGGCAATGATATCTATCTCTACCTGCATACCGGATTGATGAACCTGAGTGACGTCAATCCATTTCTGGTAGGGACCAAACACTTTACCTCTGAACTATCTTCGCTGGTGGATTGGGGCCAACCTTCTACCTACGGTCCTTTGTCTCACCTCCTGTTTACCGGGTCAGCCCAACTTTTGGCCATCCATCCCCTGCTGGCAATCTATGCTTTCAAGGGAATCTGCCTGGGCCTGCATCTGCTGAATGGATATCTGCTCTGGTCTCTCCTCCCAGTGCTGGAACGGGAGGCAGTCGTTACAGCTTATCTGCTCAACCCGTTACTCCTTCTGGAACAGGTCGCCTCCGGTCATATTGATGTGCTGGTTTGCACCTGCACGATCGTGTTGATTGGCTGTTTACAGGAACAGCGCTATGCCGCCGCCTTTGTAGCTCTGTGGGCTGGTTTCCTGACCAAGACCTTCCCCCTGCTCTGGATGCCTCTAGTTGGAGTCTGGCTCATCCGTCACCGACGCTGGCTGGATCTGCTCTGGGCCGCAGTTTTTTCGGTGGTGCTGCTAGTAGGTCTGGGTTCAACGGTATTGCCCGCTCCAGAAGCCTGGCGCAGTTTGCTCAATCCTGGTGTGGCAGGGCAGTATCAGGCGTCTCTGTTGGCTCTGGTTCGATCGGCCCTATTTTGGTTAGGGGGATCCGGATTTTCAATGCTGACTCCAGCTCTGACCAAACACCTGCTCCTCCAACTGGGTCAGTACAGCCTGCTCATCTATGGCCTGTTTTATGGATGGACATTGCTGCAAGGGTTGACCAAGAGATCCGATCGCCTGCCCAACCTGATTGCAGAACTGGGCTGGGTCATACTGACCCTGTTTTTGTTCGCAACGCCCTGGCTCATGCCCTGGTATCCCTCGGTTCTGATTCCGATCGCAGCCCTGGTTCCCCAGGACCGCTTATTCAGACTGACCACCTTCACCTTTTGCCTATCGAGTAGCTGCACCTATCTGCTGTTGCGCCATGATGGCCTGAAAGGACTGGTCGTCGTTGGCCTACCACTCCTGGTTCTAGGATTGGGGTCTTTCCTGGCTCCCCCTCAGGTCTCAACTTCCGGTACAGCACAGACTCAGAACGTTTAAGTCCAATAACTCAAAGCAGCTTTTGAACCGCCTGTTGTTCAAGAGCCCTGAGGTTCTCTCCCAAGTTTATCCATCTGAAAAATCTGAGGGGCATACTGGTACATCCCTCAGATTTTCGCATGCATAAATCCAGACCTATTCCCATTGAAATGGAGCCGCTTTACTGAACAATTGCCTGGAAACAGTCTGTGTTCCTGTTTTTTTACTTATACCGGATATGGTCATAAACTTCCACGTAGTCCTCACCGGGGTGATTCCAGGAATAGTCGCAGGCCATACCCTGAACTACCAATTGACGGAACTCTTCCGGATATTCGTAGTAAAGCCCGATCGCTCGATCCATGGCAGACTCCAGCGCATTGTAGTCCGTCTGGTAGAACACATAGCCATTACGTTCTTCCGGCAAGTGATTTTCGTCGTAATCCCGATCAAAGACTGTGTTGATCAAGCCCCCCACCCCTCGCACGATCGGCACAGTTCCATACCGGAGACCAATCATCTGGGTTAACCCACAGGGCTCATAGTTACTGGGGACGACAATCATATCTGCCCCAGCGTAGATCAGGTGAGAGAGTTCTTCGTTAAAGCCCAACTCCAGATGGCAATCCGGATTATTGTTCAGAATGTAACGCTCATGGGCAAAGTGGCTGTGAATTCCGGGCTCCGTTGCTGAACCCAGGAGCACAAACTGGCACTCCCGATGCAGGGCATAGTAGATAGCATGGTGAACCAGGTGAACCCCTTTCTGGTCATCTAAACGGCCAATGTAGCAGACGATCGGCTTTTCGGAGTCCCGCAGCATGAGGCGTTTGCGGAGTGCGGTTTTGTTCTTGGCTTTCCCTTCTAGATCGTCGCTGGAGTAATGAAAGGGCAAGTAGCGATCGGAGGTGGGGTTCCAAACATCGTAATCGATCCCATTGAGGATCCCAGTAAACTTATGCTGATGGAGATGCAGGGTGTGCCCCAGGCCATAGCCGATTGGAGTATAGCGGGCTTCCCAGGCATGGTGCGGGGAAACAGTGGTGATGGCATTGGAATAGACGATGCCCCCCTTCATCATATTGAGGGCAAAGGGATTGAAGTTATCCTGCAGCCGATCGTAGTGAAAGTAGTAATCTTCTCGATTCAACCCTGTTGCCCACAATACCTCTGCACCGGCAATGCCCTGATGCTTGAAGTTATGAATGGTGTAGCAGACCCGTTGGGTCCCCATGCCGTTGTATTGGTAAATCTCATATAACAAAACTGGCACCAATCCCGTCTGCCAATCATGGCAGTGGATCACATCTGGGCGTTTATTACTCCGGAGCAAAAATTCCATGGCAGCCTTGCTAAAGAAGGCGAAGCGCATATTATCGTCTTTGCAACCGTAATAGCATCCCCGGTGGAAGAAATTATCAGCAGAGTGGGGTTCAATAAAGAAGCACAGGCGACCATGGACCCAGCCACAATAGACAGAGCAGTGAATGGCACCCCCATACCAGGGGACCCACAGATCCCGATAAGCGTCATGTATCCCCCAGATATGGTCATAGCGCATGCAGTCATACATGGGCAGGATCAACTCGATGCAGTGACCCCGTGTTTCCAGCTCACGGCTAAGGCCATAGACCACATCGCCTAAACCCCCAGCCTTAATGACGGGAGCACATTCTGAGGCAATCTGTACGATGTACATCCTTACTTCTCACCTGTAGTAATACTCATCTGCAATAATACTCATCCTTTACAAAAGATAATATTTTTCCGGTCCATCAATGACCACGATTTCAATAGTGCAGGGGAAAAGACCATCAGTTGTTCTTATGGAAGGCCCATTACCAACCTGCACATCCTGAAAAAGGGTCGATCGACCTAAAAATTAAGTTGTTACAAGATCCCCCACCGACAGAACCAAATCTTGCCTATGATAGGGCCACTCCTGTGAAGTTCCAGCATGCCCCCAGGTCACTCCTGGCACTGGATATTCACTCCTGTGAACCAATCACCCTCACTTTTTCAAGGACATTTCTATGACTGCAGCAGTACCGTCCCTCCAACTACCCGTTTTAGAAGACATAAAGTCGGGCTTGCCGAATATTTGTGGATGGGAAGCGGACATCAGCTCTGTTGTAAATCACCATGAGCCTGTTTTTCTGTCAGAGACCAATCTGCGCCTGGAAGACATTACAGCCGGATTTGCCTGTGCGCTCCACATGCACCAACCCACGATTCCCGCTGGAGCCAATGGCAGCTTGATCAGTAATCTGCAACACATGTTCGAGCATCCCCATGATGGAGACAATCACAATGCCGGGGTGTTTGCTTCCTGTTATGGCCGCATGGGAGACTTCATTCCCCAACTCGTTGGGGAGGGATGCAATCCCCGCATCATGCTGGATTACTCTGGCAACCTCCTCTGGGGATTGCGCCAGATGGGCCGCGAGGATGTGCTGAATAACCTGAAGAAAATTACCTGCGATCGTCAGTACCAGCCCTATGTGGAATGGCTGGGCACCATGTGGAGCCATGCGGTAGTGCCCTCCACCCCCATCCCCGATGTCAAGCTGCAGATCCAGGCCTGGCAGCACCACTTTGCCGCCCTCTTCGGGTACGATGCCCTGCGCCGGGTGAAGGGGTTTTCCCCCCCGGAAATGCACATGCCGAATCACCCGGATACGATGTATGAGTACATCAAAGCCCTCAAGGAATGCGGTTATCAGTGGTTACTGGTGCAGGAACACTCTGTCGAGAATCTGGATGGTTCTGGTCTGCGCCACGAACAGAAGTACCTGCCCAATCGCCTGATTGCCCGCAATTCCCGTGGTGCAGTCATCAGCATCACGGCCCTGATCAAGACCCAGGGTTCCGATACGAAACTGGTGGCTCAGATGCAGCCCTACTTCGAGGCTAAGGGCCGGGGTCGAGAGCAGCTCGGTTCTGTTTCCGTCCCTTCTCTGGTCAGCCAGATCGCAGATGGCGAAAATGGGGGCGTGATGATGAATGAATTCCCCCGAGATTTTCTGCGGGTTCACCATGAACTGGGCTCGGGCCGAACTGGCACTGTACCGATGAATGGCACAGAATACCTGGAGCTGATTACAGCAGCAGGGGCCAAATCGGAAGACTATCCCACCTGTCAGGCCATACAGCAGCACAAAATCTGGCAACGGGTGCATCCAGACCAAGCCACACCAGAGGCTGTGGAGCAGGCGATCGCGGAGCTGAAGCAAACAGACCACCACTTCCACATGGATGGCGCATCCTGGACCAATAATATGAGTTGGGTTCAGGGCTACGAAAACGTGCTGGAACCGATGAACCAGCTCAGTGCTGCCTTTCACCGGAAGTATGATCCCCTGGTGCAGCAAGACCCTACCGTAACCCGCCAATCTGATTATCAGGAGGCGCTGTTGTATAACTTGTTGGTCCAAACGAGCTGCTTCCGCTACTGGGGCCAAGGCACCTGGACCGACTATGCTCGTGAACTTTATGCCCGTGGGTCCGCCCTCCTAGGGTGATGGGTAACCCCGCCGCAGGAACTTGAATCATAGAGCCGATCTATTCAGATCGGCTCTACCCATGATTATCGATGATGGATTATTTAACATGACACTGACCTTCTCAATCAATGACAGCCAACGGCTCCATCTGCAGCCCCTGCAGATGCCAACTCGTCTTCTCCTGGGGCCTGGGCCGTCTAATGCTCATCCCGCCGTTCTCCAGGCGATGAATACCCCACCGGTAGGGCATCTGGACCCCACATTCCTAGGTCTGATGGACGAAATCCGATCGCTGTTGCGCTACGTCTGGCAGACCGAGAACCTAACCACGATCGCCGTTAGCGGCACAGGCACGGCAGCCATGGAAGCAGCCATAGCCAACGCTGTAGAACCGGGGGATGTGGTTCTGATTGGGGTCAATGGCTATTTCGGCCATCGCCTAGTGGACATGGCCGGACGGTATGGGGCCGAGGTCCAGGCCATCCACAAACCCTGGGGCCAGGTGTTCTCCCTGGCCGAACTCCGGACTGCCCTGGAAACTCATCGGCCTACAGTCCTAGCCCTGGTCAATGCTGAAACCTCCACTGGAGCCCGCCAGCCCCTGGAAGGGGTGGGGGATCTGTGCCGGGAGTTCGGCAGTCTGCTGCTGGTGGATACGGTGACAAGTCTGGGGGGAGTTCCCCTGTTTCTGGATGACTGGGGCGTAGACCTGGCCTATAGTTGCAGTCAGAAGGGATTGGGCTGTTCTCCCGGCGCTTCACCCCTGACCCTGAGTGCCCGGGCCATGGAGAAAGTAGAGCAGCGGAAAACCAGGGTGGCCAACTGGTATCTGGATATCACCCTGCTGGAAAAGTACTGGGGTCCCGATCGGGTTTACCACCACACAGCCCCGATTAATCTCTACTATGGGCTGCGGGAAGCACTGCGCCTGATCGCCGAAGAAGGACTGGCAACCTGCTGGCAGCGGCACCAGCAAACCGCAGAATACTTCTGGGAACAGTTGGCTGACCTGGGCCTGACCCTGCATGTGGAGAAAGCCTTTCGTCTACCGACCCTGACCACGGTCTGCATTCCAGAGGGGGTGGATGGCAAAGCGATCGCCCGTCAGTTACTCAACGAGCACAATATCGAGATTGGTGGTGGCCTGGGGGAACTGGCTGGCCGAGTCTGGCGTGTCGGGTTGATGGGATATAACAGCCAGCGGGAGAGTGTCGATCGGTTAATCCACGCCCTGAAAGAGGTGTTGCCGATCCAATAGGGGATAGGCGTTGCATGTAACGCCTGCCCCACCCCGGTGACGAATAACCCATGACCATCCTGACTTCGACTTTTGGCGAATAGTGTCCCTCTCTCCGATCGCAGTAGAGTGACGGCGATGCTATCCGAATTGGGCATGAATCAACTACCATCGCGTAGCTATCTGGGAACAGGTCTGGGATTTCCTCTCCAGGTCAATGTGCGCGGTAATCTGCAGTTCAGCTCTGGTGAACAAAATGTGGAGGAATCGATCCGAATTATTCTGGGGACAACGATTGGAGAACGGGCCAGTCGTCCTGATTTTGGTTCTCTCCTGGCCAATTTGACCTTTGCCCCGATGAATACAGACACCCTGGTGATGTTGTGTATGGCGGTAGAAGATGCCCTCATTCGCTGGGAACCCCGCATTATTCTGGACGATGTCCAGGCTGAACCTGATCCAGTGCGGGGTCGGGTGGACCTGACGATCCAGTATCACTATGTGGACAGTTACGATCCACGCACAATGGTTTTTCCCTTCTCCCTGCGTCCGGAGGCAGAGGCGGAAGTCTGAACCGGTGCAGGAATGCCCGGAGGGATAGCCTCGATCCACATTCCCAGTCCAATCGGTATGAGAGAGCAGGCAATTCATTTTAATCATCATGGAATTCCAGTTTCTTCCCCAATTGCCGAAATCTGACCTGGACGATCGCAAACGCCAGGATCTGGTTGATGAGTGTATTCTCCGGATTCCCCGCTACTGTCCGGAGTGGACAAACTACAGTCCCAGTGATCCTGGCATTACCCTGGTGGAATTGTTCGCCTGGATGACGGAGCAAATGTTGACCCGGTTCAACCAGGTGCCCCGGCGCAATTACATTGCCTTCCTGGAGTTACTGGGGATGCGGCTGCGGCCTCCTACACCGGCCCAAACTGACCTCACCTTTTACCTGAATACGGTATTGCCCGAGCCCTATACGATTCCCGAAGGGGTAGAGGTGGCCACGATTCGCACCGAAGGGGAAGATTCGGTCATCTTCAGCCTCGATCGACCCCTGGTGGTGGGCCAGCCCCAGTTGCGCCACTTTCTGACGGCGGAGGCGGCAGAAGCCCTGCCCCGGCAGTTGCGCGATCGACTCACCGATCGCTGGACCCAACAGCCTGATGGTCGCTGGGAAGGTTCAGAGCAATTGTTATTTGATGAACAACCCCAGGTTGGGAATTGTTTCTACCTGGTAATGGAACCAGGAGAAACCCTGGAAGGAAATGTGTTGGCAATTTCCGTGCAGGGAGAGGCTGCAACTGCTACAGGAATTAACCCGAATCTGCCACCCCGATACTGGGAAGCCTGGGATGGGGCCAACTGGCAGCCCATCCTGCGCCAGGAAGCCGATGATGCGACCCAGGGTTTCAGCTTCAGTGATCTGGCCCAGGGACGGGGGGGGATTCAGGGGGGAGATGTGATTCTGCACCTGCCCCAACAATGGCCGATCTCTGTCTTTCAAACCTATCAGGGGCGCTGGTTACGCTGCGTCTATGTTCAACCTGATGCAGAGCAACCGGGGTATAGCCGTTCCCCCCGGATTGTGAGTCTGGCAGTGCGGGCGATCGGCGGCACTGCCCCGGCCAGTCAATGTACCCTGATTCGGGAGGAGGTCTTGGGTCTAAGTAATGGGACCTCCGGGCAGACGTTTCAGCTATTTGGGGTGCCTGTCTTGCCTCGGCGGGCTGGGGAGACGATCCAGGTGATGCCCCCGGACGGGTTACCCCAGACTTGGCAGGAGGTGCCTGACTTTGCGGACTCTGGGCCGAACGATCGCCATTACGTGATTGATTCTGTGACCGGCACAGTTCAGTTTGGCCCCCTGATTCGCGAACCTGGTCAGTTACAACTGCAAACCCAGGTCCGAGCCCAAATTCAGGCGGGGCTGCTGCAGGAAAGGGACGAAGAGACCGTGATCCCCACCCCGCGCGAACAGCAGTATGGGGCAGTTCCCCCCAGGGGTGCGGTGATTCGGATGCTGGCCTATCGGACAGGAGGGGGACAGCGGGGCAACGTTCAGCGGGACGCTCTGAAGATTTTGAAAACGGCCATTCCCTACATTGCGTCGGTGGTGAATCATGCGCCTGCCCGGAATGGGGCTGATGCCGAAACCCTGGAGCAATTGGCAATTCGGGTGCCTCGGCAATTGCGCACCCGCAATCGGGCAGTTACCCCCGAGGACTTTGAGACTCTGGCTTTGCAGGCGGGGCAGGGAAGTATTTTGCGGGCACGCTGTCTGCCTGCGATCAGTGGTCAGGATGCCGGAATCGTGCAGTTGCTGCTCCTACCCCAGATCAACCTGGAGACGATCGCCTGGAGTGAGGGGCTGCACCCAGATCAGTTGATTCTGACCGCCCCCCTGCAACAGCAAGTACTGACTTTTCTAGAGGAACGAAAACTGCTGGGGGTGAGAATTCAACTCCAGCAACCCGACTACGTGGGGGTGTCTGTGCGGGCAGAGGTGGGAATCTCGCCAGAGTACAACAATCCCCAAGCCCGCCAACTCATCTGGCAACAGTTGCAGACCGCCCTCTACCGCTTTCTGAATCCGATCGTAGGGGGACCAGAAGGTACAGGCTGGCCCTTTGGTCGCCAGGTGTATACTTCCGACATTATTGTGCTGTTTCAGAAAGTTCCAGGGGTGCGTTATCTGGAGTTTGTGCAGTTGACGGAGTTGCGGCGTCAGGGAATGGATTGGATTCGCAGTCCCCTGCCAGATTCCAGTATTAATCCAGGAGCAAATGGATTAATTTGCTCCTGGAACGGTCCTCAGTCCGGTCATACGATTAGCCTGATCCAGTGAGCCTATCCCCGATGACCCAAGCCCGTTCCAATCAGATTCTGCGTCTCCAATTTCTGCCGACCCAGGTGGCAGAGTCCCATCCCCTTGCTTCCAGCAGTGGTGGGGGCGACCTGTCCATGGTGCTGCATCCGGGAGAATCCAGTGAATTGATTGTGCGCCTGAATAACCAGGGTAGCGAATCCCTGGCGATCGATCTGCGTTTGGAAGGAAGCTTGCCCTCGGATTGGTATCACATTGGCCTGGAAGGGCTGGACCTGCCTGTGGGACAGGGGATGGACGCGGTGATTTACTTCCGGATCCCGGCTGATTATTTTGAGCAGCCGGGGGCTCTGAAACCGGATACCGTGCTTACCCTGGACTATCCGATGTACGTTCTGGTGTCCTATCGGCTGGCCTCCCAGGGTCAGCCTCACCTGGAATACACAACCCTCACCCTCTATATCCGGCCTCGCAGTCGTTACCTGGAACACCTGCCGGTGATTTATCGGGAGGTGGACTTTGTGGGTCGCTTCCTGCAGATATTTGAACAGGCGTTTCATCCCGTTGTCCAGACTACGGATGTGATGTGGGCCTACCTGGACCCTTTAACGGCTCCAGAAGCGATGTTACCCTTTCTGGCCCATTGGGTGAACTGGCCCCTTGATCCTCGCTGGGATCTGGTCCAGCAACGCCGCCTGATTCGCAATGCCTTGGAATTGTATCGCTGGCGTGGAACCCGGCGGGGGTTGCGGCTGTTTCTGCATCTCTACACGGGGCTACCCCTGGATGATGGGATTCCCCGGGAGGAGGACAAACATATCTGTATTCAAGAAGCCTCCTTTTCTGCCTTTGTGATCGGTCAGGCTCGCCTGGGAGAAGAAGCAGGGATTGGCCAGGGTCGCCCTTACCACTTTATTGTGCGGCTGCGGCCCATGGTGGACGGTCCACCGATCGAGGAGCGATTTATTCGACGGCTGATTGAACAGGAAAAACCCGCTTTCTGCACCTATGAACTGTATCTTGAGGTCCCGGCATGACCCTGTCCCCGTTCCTTCGCACCCAACCTTTTGAGCGCCTGCAGGTGTCTGATGGCCTGCTGATTAATGCCGAACGCTGGCAACAGGCCCACACTTACCATCGGGAACGCCAGAATGTTCTGTATCAGGCATTGCATCAGCCCGGAATTGTTTGGGGATTGGGCGTTTGCCCCATTCCAGCCCCCCAGGATATTCCGGCTCAGTTTCGCGACCAGCGCTGGGTGCAGATTCAGCCGGGGATGGCGATCGATCGAATGGGCAATCCCATCATTGTGCCGGAACCAATCGAGTTTCGGATTACTTCCATTCCTGATGCGGGCCGTCCGATCACGGTTTACCTGGTGATCCGCTATGTGGATCCCGATCAGTTGCAACAAGTGACGCAGCGAGAATTTGTCCGGGAAACCTTTCGCCTGGATGAGAAAGGGACACCTCCGGATCGCCTGGATGTGGAACTTTGCCGGATTGTGCTGCAGTATCCGGTGACCCAGATCTCGGCCCCGATCGAGGTCTTTTCCCCAGCCCCCAATACCCTGGATCTGCGCGATCGGGTCCCAGTTGGAGCCCGTCCCCTCCTGGACATCCGGCTGGCCTACCTGACCAACCCTGGCGACACCAGTGCTGCCCCAACGGTGCAGGCCTTACAACGCTTGCTGCAGTCAGCTCCGGCGCTCTATCCGGCTTTGAGTGGAACACTGGAGTCTGTGGCTCTGGCTGACCTGAATCACCATCCGCAAGCTTACGACCTGCTTTATTTGACAGCTCGACAGCTAGCTGGTTTGCTGGATCCCAGTCTGGACATCCTCAGTCGTTATGTCAACCAGGGCGGGTCGCTGTTAGTTGGGGTTCCAACTCAGGGCACGGCAGTGGCCGATTTGTGGCCCCTCCAGGGCCAGTTGCAAGAGGCTCTAGATCGGCTTCAGGCCGTTTTGCCCCAGGGAGGAGCCCGGGGAGAATTAACCACCCTGCAGCAGGACCTGATTGGGGACCTGACGGGGGTCCGGTCTGATCTGGAACGGGAAATGGATACCCTGACTCGATCGGTCCATCACTTTGCCCAACGGCTAGGGATAATGCTGGAATCCTTCGATCGACTTCCCCCATCCCATCCTCTGCGAACTCAGCCGTTCCTGTTCGCAACCCTACCCCTGGTAGACCAGCATCCCCTGCAACTGTGGGTTGGGAATGGTCTGCTGGCTCTGGTGGGGGATATACCCGTACTCTGGGGGGGAGAAGGATCGCCCCCGTTCTCGCGCACGATGATTCGAGAGTTGCAGGAATGGGGGCTTAACCTGCTGCAATTTGTGGGTCAGCGGCGACACCTGACCCAACTCCTACATTTGTCTGATAAGGAGGCTCCTCTGCCATGATGCGACTTCCTAAATTCCTCTATCCTCCGGCCTGGCCACTGGTTGTGAAGATCTGCCTGATGCTGCTGACGGTGACAATGGTTCCCCTCAGCCTGACAACTTTCTACAATCTGAACCAGAGTCTGACGGTTCTAAAGAAGAATGAATATCGCCGCCTGGAAATGCTGGCGGCCAGTACGGCGAACCGACTGAATGAGCTGATTCAGGGCATGGAACTGGTGTCTGTCCAGCTCAGTACCCGTTCTGAGGTGGTTTCGTTCCTGGCGGCTGAAACCCCAGAAGGACGGGACTCACAAAAGACAGCGGTCCAGGCTACCCTGCGAAATATTCAGGATAACTTTCCAGTTCGGAGCGTATTCCTGCTCGATCGCAATGGAATTAACCGAGCCACCTCCCTGTCCCGCAATTTGGGGGAGAACAATTCCTTTCGCGGGTTCTTCAAGGAGGCCATGCGGGGGAAGGTCTATGTCTCCAGTATGTTGCTGGATGCCCGCAGCCGTCAGCCCAATATTTTCTTTGCCGCTCCAGTTAAAGATGATGGGGGCAACGTCGTGGGTGTGGCTGTCCTGGTCTTTAAGGGAGAGCGGGTTTGGGAAATTCTGGATGAGGTCCAGGCGGGCAGTGACGGATTCACGGTCCTGATCGATCGGGTAGGGGTAGTGATTGCCCATCCCAATAAAGCATTTCTCTATCACAGTTTGATTCCCCTCTCTGCAGATGATTTGAGGCAGGTGCAGCGGGATAATGACTTTGGGATTGCCCAGGTAGACAGTCTGAACTTGCCGAATCTGGCCAAGGCTGTAATCGGCACAAAACAGGTAGGCCACACAGAATATATTTCCAGCAATGTCTGGAAGATTTTGGGCTATGCTCCCTTGAAGCGGGAGCCTGAATGGGTGGTAGGGGTAGCCTATGAAAAACCACAACTACAAGCCCCGATTTATCAACTGGTTCGACACAATATTCTGACGGGGGTAGTGATTGGGGGGATTACCCTGGCCGTTTCACTGCTGCTGGCCCGGGGAATTGTACGACCCATCCATCGCCTGACTAAAGTTGCCCAGGATTTGAAGCAGGATCGCCTTAACCCTCAAGAGCTCCAGAAACTACCCCGAGGGGAGGATGATGTGGGACAACTGGTGGAGGTGTTCATCAGCATGGCCGAGGATGTGCGGGTACGGGAGCATGGGCTGAAGCAACAGGTGAATGAGTTGCATAACCAGATTGAAGTCGTTCGGCAGGAAAGTAGTAGCACGGGGGATCTGGCCTATTTCCGTCACTTGCGGCAGAAAGTTCAAGCGCTGCGCAGGGCTCACTTGCCTGGTCGATCGAGTGAGGGAACAAGAGGGTAATGGCATGATACGGAATTCAACAGTATGAATACCAAACTGATCCAGGCCAGCCTCTCAGCCCAGGTCGTGAACTTTCAACCTGGGGGTGCGGCAGCTGGGTTTGAAGTCCTAGTCGATAATTACAGTGATCGATTTGCCACATTCCAACTGGAAGTTCTGGCTCCGGGAGCGCATGAAACGGGCAATCCCTCCTGGTACAGACTGTCCCCAGAGGTGGCAGCCAAAAAGCCCCCCGGCGATCGCACCCGGTTTGTGGTGGAAATCCTGGATAGCCCCGTACCGGGATTTTCCGGTTCCATGAACCTGACCGTGCGGATCTTCTCTCTAGAATTGGGAGAAGAGCGGAAAGTGCTGCGGCTGGTCCTGGGTAAGGGAGCGGATGTTCCTATTCGAGTAGATCTGCCCGTACAACGGTTTGAGGCCCATCCCCTGGAGCAGGTTAACATTCCCGTATCCCTGGAAAATCAGGGTCAGGATCTGGCATTACTGATCGTCACCCTGACCGGGATTCCCCCGGATTGGATAGAATCGGGTCCGGAGCAGCGGCTGCAACTGAAAGCCAGTGCCAGTACAGAGTTGACCTTCCGTTGTCAGTTGCCGGAAACCATTCGCACCCTCAGTCAGGTCTATTCCTTTACCGTACAGGTGATCCAGGCTCAGGGACCATCCTCCCAGGCCACAGGATTATTGCAGGTCGTGCCCCAGGGTACGGTCGAGTTCACCTGTCTTCAGACCCAGCAGCAATATCCCCAGCGCTGGGGCATCTGGTGGTGGCGAGCTCCTGTTCTAACCCCGTTTCCCCTGCAACTCCGGAACGATAGTAATGTGATCTCAACGGTGCGGATCAACATTGAGACGGAATCTCGGCATCGCTGCATTTTCCAGGTTTTGCCCGATGATGCGCCCCTGAAACCGGGGGAGGTGACGCCGATCGATCTAGGGGTGCGGGTGCGGCGGTATTGGTGGCGGGGACAGTCTGTTCTGTTACAGGTCCAATCCCAGGTGGCCGATGCGCGTATTAATGTATTGAATGATACCCTGCTCCTGAAGTTGAAGGTGTTGCCCCGGATTCATCCTGCCGTCCAACTTCTGTGGCTGGCTCTGATTCTTTATGGGCTCTGGTGGGCGTCCTGGTTGAATCCGGCCAGTCCCCTGTTTGGTCATCGGGGAGCCGTCAATGCCGTCCAATTGAGTGGAACCAGTGATCAGGCCGTCAGTGCCTCCGATGACCAGACGGTCATTCAGTGGTGGGTGCCCGGTTTCTTCAATCCTTTTCTGAAGCAATATATTGGCCCCATTTTGCAAGACAGGAAAGCCGTGCGGGTGGTCCGTCTGCGCCCGATCGACAATAACTGGTTGGCCGCTGGTCTGGAGAATGGGGAGATCAAGCTGCAGTCTCTGGAAGTAGCCCGCAAGCCTCTGACTTTTGCCTATCAGGTGGATGATCGGGTGCTTGATCTACGGTTTACCCGTGATGCTCGCACCCTGTTTAGTGCCCATGGTAGCGGTCGAGTTCTGCAATGGCAGATCCCCTACGTGCCGGAAGCAGGACCAATATCCGTTTCCAGCCAACCATTGCAGCAAAAGCGCTTTGACTTTGCGGTGTATGGATTAGCGATCGTGGGCGACCAGACCCTGGCGATCGGAGGACGGTTCAATCAGCTGACCCTCTGGAACTGGGAGAAGGATGAAGTGCAACCGGTGGCCTATCCCCGTCCAGGGGGACAGGATGCCTACCTGACCAGCCTCACCAGTGCAGAATTTCGGCCCTATTTGCTGGTCACTGCAGATAACCAGGGCTACATCACCCTCTGGAATCTGCGCCCCTGTTTGATGGGCGATCAACCCTGTGAAGTACTGGACGAATGGCAGGATGGCCATGGCAAAAAGCCTGTGCGATCGGTTGCCCTGTCCCCGGAGGGATGTTACCTGAGTAGTGGGGGGGCAGACGGGCGTGTCGTGTTGTGGCCTCTCTCTGCAGACGGACGGCGGGCTTCCCGGTTCATGCAGGGGATTGAACTGATGCAGGTGGCCAAACCCTTTAATAGTGTGGATGTTCGGGTAGCCCATCAGGATGTCCTGGTGGTCGGTGGCAATGAGGATTGGCAGGTGCGGGTGGTCCGATCGTCCCGGCTTCCGGCTGCCCTTTGTGATGTGACGGATCGTTAGCCCGCAGGAGAAGCGTCATGGTCGATCAATTGCCCATTTATCGCGATCGTCCACCCATGGGGGAGGATGTCCCCGGTTCCATCGGAGGCAAACCCCTGGCAGTGATTCTCAGTCCGCTGGGTGACCATACGGCGGCGGCAGGGTCCACTCTGGAGCTGAGTGTCGCTGTTTTTAATCGGGGTGGGCAGAATGCCATCCTCCATATCTACTTGAGTGACCCCAGCGAAACGGTGAATCGATGGTGTACGTCTCCGTTTGAGCGATTGGCGATCGGGCCAGGGCAGAGCAGTGACGTGCTATTCCGGCTGCAGGTCCCCACCCAGACCTTACCGGGCACCTATCCCTACCAGGTGATTGTGGACGCGCCTCAGCATTACCCGGAAGATACCCCGATTCAGTACAATCAGCGGCTGCAGGTGCTGCCTCAGGTGGAGTCTGTTGTCCAGGTGAGTGACCCCACCTTCACCCTGGAGCCCATTACCACATCGCTCCAGCCAGCGGTCTTACAACCAGGAGGATCTCTGGATGTGCGGGTTCAGGTCTACAATCGCTCCAATCGGGTCGATCGATTTCGCCTCAGTTGTCCAGATCTAGATCATCGCTGGTTTAAGGTCATTTACCCACAGGGGTTGCTCACCCCTGGGCTGATTAGTAGTGGCAGTGGCCTGGAGCTGAATCCGGGCGATCGAGGTGAGATTCTGTTGCGGCTCAGTCCACCGCCCGAAGCTCTGGCGGGCAGCTACACGCCGACCCTCCGACTTTATTCGACCAATCAGCCCCAACTGGCGTTGTTGGATGCCTTTTACCTGGAAGTCACACCGATCGATCTGATGCAGGTGGAATTGCAGACCCTGATCGGCAAAGTGCGGCAGACGGTGGGGCTCTATCGGGTCCAACTAACCAATCGAGGGAATACACCCCGGGAGTTGTTGTTAGGGGCTCACAGTGTCGAAGAAGAGGAATCCCGCCTCTGTCAGTATCGCTGGGCTGACCCGGAGAATGCCAGGGCAGATTGGCTCCCGGTACGATCGACCGGGACCGATGGCCCCCCTGTCACCCTATCCCCCCTGATTCCAATCCTCCCTGGCCAGTCAATCGGCGTTGACCTGGAAGTGAAACCGACCCGGGCCTCTCGCAGACCCTGGCTAGGAAATGGCCGGATTTTTAACTTCAGGGTAGACCTGAAAGATCCGCAGCAGCGGCCCCTACCTCTGGAATATCTGCAGGGTAGCCTGCTCTGGCGAGCCCGGCCTTTCTGGCAATTCCTGTTGTTGCTGCTGACGGCCCTGGGGGCGATCGGAGCCCTGGCCTTTTTGATCTGGTGGCTGTTCTTCCGTCCTCCCCTGCCCTCCAGGGTGTTGGAACTGACTGCCGGAGATTTGGCTTACGAAGAGCTGAATGGGAAACCGGTTCGCCTCAACTGGCAAATCAGCAATCCTAAGCGTATTGGTAAACTGCGCCTGGTCGGTCTCTCAACTGAAGATGGTACAGTTCTGAGTCAACCGGTTGTCTATGACTTCAGCCAGGGGTTGCCGAATCCCCTGAAGCCTTTCTGCACCCTCGATCGAGTGCTGACCTGTCGCTATGTGCCGACGGATGCCCATCGAACTGGCAGCTATGTGTTTGAGTTGCAGGTTCAACCCCGAAAAGAGAATGCCTCCCCATTGGATACGGCTAAGACGAACCCGATTAAAATCAGTCCCCTGCCCCTGCCCAAAATTTTAGAGTTGGGGCCAACGGAGCCAATCTATCAGGAACCCGCTAATCCGGTGGCAAACTCCACAGACGGTCAAATTCTGTTGAACTGGAAAGTAGCCAATCCCGGTCTGCTTCAGGAAGTTCAGTTGATAGGCCGGTCTCCCGACAATACGGTTGTAGTGCCGCTGCAGCGATTCGACTTCAGTAGTGGTGTGCCATCGACTTTGCAGTCCTTCTGTGTGATTCAGACGGCATTGGTGTGCCGTAAGGTCCCGATCGAGGCCCGCAAGCCGGGAGATTACATCTTCGAATTGCTGGTCACCAGCCGCACGGCTCCAGAGGAACCCGTAGCCAATCGGAAAACGGACACGGTGCGGATTAAGCCCCAGCAGGTGCCGATCCAGATTGTGAAATTCCTGATTAATGGGCAACCGGCAGAGCCCCGTCTGGTGCTGCTGGTGCAGCCGGATCAGCCTCCTCCTCCCTTGCAAATCTCCTGGGAAGTGACGGGTGGCCGGGGCCTGAAAGTGACTCTGTTACCGGCTCCTGGCACGGTTGGTCTGTCGGGAACTGTCCCCTACAGTCTCAGTACCCAACCTCGCCAGGAAACTCTGACCCTGCAGGTGACAAATGAAATGGGGGAACAGGTGACCCGATCGGTGACGATCGAAACCGTAAATCCCCCAGCCCAGCCCCAGGTATCCCCGGAACAGATGGCTCCGGCTCCTGGAAGTCAACCGGCCTTCTCTCCGACAGACCCAACCGGCTCGGCTGGTTTTGGGAGTCCCGCTTCCCAACCCGGTGTTGCCCCCGGTGCGACCTCGGCCCCATCTCCTGGTAGTGACCTGCAAGGGCCAGTTCCAGTCCAACCGGGAACCCTTTCCCCCGTTGATGTCCCCCCTCAGTTCGATCGATGAAACCCTCTTTTATTTCCCATCTCGCCACAATAACCCTGGTTGGGAGTTTCCTGGGTCTGGGTCAGGGAGTTCTCCTGGCCCAATCTCAACCGGGGGGCTTAAGCACGTTGCCGGATTTTGACTACTGGGCCGATCGCTGCCGCACCCTGGCCCAGGCCGACCAGTTGGAACAGGCTATCCCGGCCTGCGAACAGGCGATCGCCCTGCGCTCTGGAGATAAAACCCTCTGGATTTTGTATGCCGATGTCCTCTATCGCCTGGGCCGCTATGGGGAGGCGGCGGCGGCGGCTAAATCTGCCCTGCGCTATGACGATCGCAATTCGGAAGCCCTTACTTCCCGCTGTCGGGCTTTGCTGGCAATTCATCAGTATGAGGCGGCGATCGCCGCCTGTGCCCAGGCGTTGGAGGTAAATGAAAACTGGGGAACCCTGACCCCAAAGCTGGCCTGGTTTAAGCAGGGATTAGCCCTAGTCCGGGTAGGTCGTGCCGCAGCCGGTATTAAAGCCTATGATGAATCCCTTAAGCTAGACCCGCGCCAGTCTGGGGTTCTGACCCATCGCTGTCAGGCTCTCTTGCAACTGGAGACGTTCGAGGCCGCGATCGGTGATTGTCGTCAGGCCCTGGATGTGGATGCCCAGTGGGGTGGTCAGTCGCCCAAGTCGGCCTGGAATGCCCAGGGAAGTGCCCTCCAGATGCTAAAGCGGTTGGAGGAGGCGGTGTTTGCCTATGATCAATCCCTACGTCTGGATGCCAAACAGCCGATCATCTGGGCCAAACAGGGGTTGATCCTACGGGAACTCGATCGGGACGCGGATGCCCTAGTGGCCTTTACCCAGGCGGTACAGAGCAAGCCGGATTACACCCTGGCCCTAGTCAATCAATGCACCCTGCTCAACCAGTTTGGCCAGTATGACGCAGCCCTGCGGGCCTGTGAAGCAGCGATTCGGGGGGATGGCTCTTGGGGGCCTTTAGGCCCAGCCCAGGGCTGGGATCAGCAGGCCAATGCCCTAGCTGGCTTGCGACGCCTGGAGGAGGCCCTAGCTTCGGCGGAACGGGCGGTGAATATGGCTCCCGACTACCCGACAGCCTGGAATAATCGGGGGGTGATTCTCTGGTCCTTGCAGCGATATGATGACGCCCTGACTTCGGTCGATCGAGCCCTGGAACTGCGGCAGGATTATGCCCGGGCCTGGTTCAACCGGGGGCGAATTCTGCGGGAGTTGGGGCGCTATGCGGCAGCAGCGCGGGCCTACGATGAGGTGATTCGCTTGGAACCGGAGAATGCCCTAGCTTGGGCGAATCAGAGTGCCGTCCTCTGGCAGATGAAACGATATGATCTGGCCTTGAGGGCTGCTGATGCCGCGATCGATCGTCAGCCCAGTCTGGCCCTTGCCTGGTATAACCGAGGCACGGCTTTGAGCAGCCAGGGGCGTTACAGTGAGGCGATCTCAGCCTTCGATCGGGCCCTGGAATTGACCCCCACCGACACCGGGAGTCTGACCGGGAAGGGGTTGTCCCTGGTGGCGATCGGGGAGGACGAAGCCGCCGTTCCTGTTCTGCAGCAGGCACTCCGGTTGAATCCCAACCAAATTCTGGCCCAGGAAAACCTGAAACAGGCGGCGAAACGAATTCTGCTGCGGCAGAAGGAGGAGCAGGAACGGAAGCGGCAGGAACAGATGAAAAAATAACCTCAGGCTTCGGGGAATTGGTGCTCCCGCACCTCCGCACAGTAGGTCCGAACCGCCTGATCGATGTCCGCTCGCAGGTTCAGATATGCCTTGGCGAAGGGGGGCTTCTTCTCTGTCAAACCCAGCACATCCGCTGTCACCAGCACCTGCCCGTCACAGTGGGGACCGGCCCCGATGCCGACCGTCGGAATCTGTAATTTCTGGGTAATCTGTGAGGCCAGCTCTGGGGGAATGTGCTCCAGGACGATCGCAAAGGCACCCGCCTGTTCCAATTCGATCGCCTCGGTCAAAATCCGCTTGCCTGCTTCTGGAGAATTGCCCTGCTGTCGATAACCCAACTGATGCACGGACTGTGGGGTTAAGCCCACATGACCCATAACCGGAATGCCCACCTGGACCAACCGGGCTACGGTTTCGATCAGGGCAGGATAGCCCCCTTCGATTTTGACGGCCTGAACCCCAGTTTCCTTCAGGACTCGACCGGCAGTGTGGAGAGCCTGTTGGGTGCTCTCCTGATAGCTCATGAAGGGCAGGTCACAGACCACCAGAGCCCGATCGACAGCTCGCCGCACCGAACTAGCATGGTAGAGCATCTCTTCCAGGGTGACGGGCAGGGTGGTGGTATAGCCTAATGCAGTCATGGCCAGGGAGTCCCCGACCAGGATCAGATCCACGCCAGCCCGATCGAGAATCTGAGCGATCGCAAAATCCCAGGCCGTCAGAGCGGTGATCGATCGTCCCTGCTGTTTCCACTGGCTCAACTGCCGGGGAGTTACTGCCATCTCTCGCTACCCAAACCCAACACCTCCATGGTAAGACAATCCTCACCCAGATCAGGGTGGGGAAACAGGGGGGACAGCCTCCCCTGCTCTGGCTCCCCTGTTTCCAGATTTCGGAGCAGTCTGACTTCAGGCAATAGCCCAAGCCTCACTAGTGGTCGCTCACTCTGGCCGCACTGCCCAGGCCAGAAAGCGTTCTGTGTAATACAGGGCAAGCTGGTTGCTGAGCCCCTGGAATACGGCATCGAACGCATGTTCAGCCCAGGGAATTTCAATGAATACTGCGGTGTTACCGGTCTGGCGCAGGCGATCGTAGAGCTGTCGCCCGAACTTCGCCATCACAATATGGTCCCGCTGGCCGTAAATCAGCAGGGTAGGGGGTAAGCCAGGTCGGACAGCATACATCGGGGAAGCGGCCTGGTAGAGGGGGGTTAACGCCTCGGGTGGTCCGCCCAAAAAGGTTTTCAGAACGGTTTGAACCTGCAAGGGATCAGGGGTGGGCAAATCCCGGTATCCCTCAATCAGATCTACGGGACCGTAGTAGCCCACGACGGCTCGGATGGGTGGAGCATCGGATTGATAGGCAGCCAGCAGAGCCAGATGGGCTCCGGCAGAACGACCGACTAGGACCAGCCGATCGGGATCGGTGTCGTACTGGTTGGCATGCTGGCGAATGAACTGGAGAGCTGATCGCACGTCTTCCAGTTGGGCCGGAAACCGATAGCGGGGAGCATGGCGATAGGAGATGGCGAAAACCGTATAGCCCTGGGCGGCCAGGTATTGATTGAATGGGATATGTTCCCTGGGGCTGCCGTTCTGCCAGGCCCCTCCGTAAAGCACGATCATCCCTGGATGGGGACCGGCCTGGGTGGGCTGGTACAGATCCAGAGTCAGGGGACTGCCATTGGGAGTGGCAAAGGGGATGTCGGGCTGGTAGCGCCCTGGACTAGTTGGAATCCCCTGAAAGACCTGGATCAGGTTTAGAGGGGTGGGCCGCATCAGGGTGGTTTGGGCAGGGGTGATGCGGGTGAAATAGCCCTGACCGAGGGCGGACTGCATGACCTGGGCTGCCTGTCGATCGGCAGTCGCGAATTGCTGCAGTGGCAGAAGGCTCAGGATCAGGCTCACCAGACTCAGCCCGATCGCCCCATACATCCAGGGGGTCAGGTGTCGGCCCCCGATCGCCAATGCCAGGACAATCGCACTCAGTCCCACCAGCCAGGGACTGACTTCAGGGGCTCCTACCCCCAGGGGAAACAGGAGCATGGTGGGAGCTGGCACCACAATCCAAAGGCTGAGAAACAGGCTGACGCAGGCCAGCAGCAGAATCAACAGGCTGAATGCAATCGTCATCAGGGAGTCTCCTGGGTCAGGGTCAGATCAGCTTTGAGGAAATCAATGAATTGGCGGGCGGTGCGACCCGATCGACCATTGTGGCGGGTGGCCCACTGCAGAGCCCGATGCTCCAGGTCGTCGGGAGCGAGGCAAATAGCATGGCGAGTGGCCAGATGATGCACGATCGCCAGGTAGGTTTTTTGATCAGCAGGTTCGAAGGTGAGGGTGAGGCCGAACCGATCGCTGAAGGAGAGCTTTTCCTGGACTGTATCCCAGCTATGAACTTCGTCTCCCGCACTGGGGCGAGGCCGATCGGCAAAGAACTCTCGAATTAGATGTCGGCGGTTGGAGGTGGCGTAGACCACAATATTCTGGGGACGGGCAGTGAGTCCTCCTTCCAACACAACCTTGAGGGCTTTGAAGGCATCATCGTCTTCCTCAAAGGAAAGGTCATCCACAAACAGGATGAACTTTTGAGGCACCTGCCGAAGCCGATCCAGAATCGCGGGCAGATCAGCTAAGTCTGTTTTGGCCACTTCCACCAGCCGCAACCCCCGATCACCATATTCCTGCAGCAAAGCCTTCACCAGAGAGGACTTTCCAGACCCCCGACTACCGTATAGCAGGACATGGAGGGCTGGCAGTCCGGCGAGCAGGAATTCTGTGTTTTTGATCAACTGTTCCCGCTGCCACTCATGGCCGGCTAGATCAGAGAGGCGGCCTGGGTCGGGGTAGGCAACGCCCATCAATTGACCGGCCTGCCAGCGCAGGGCGCGATATCTGGCAAATAGGCCAGTGCCCTGTTGCCGATAGTGGGTGGCCAGATCTGCAAGAGCTGTTCCCCAGTCTTCGGCCTGTTGGAGACTGGGCAGCAGGTCGGTGGCTGTAATCGTGCTGGCCCAGGGAACAGGCGGGGTCGGGCAGGTGCTGATCTCCCGCAGCCATTGACTCAATTGGGTGGGTGGACAGTGGTATAGGGCCTGGAGCGATCGCAAATCTTGTTGGACTGCGGTGACCAGTGCAAGGGGCAAATCTGCCAGATTGGTGTGTTGCACCTGTCGGGTAAACGGATTCTCAGCCTGGGCAATTTCATGGCAGAGGTAATCTTGCCAGCCTAAATTTTGGTCGGCTAGAGCCCTGAACCAGCGTCCGTAAGCCTGTAAAGCAGCCCGTTCATCCCTCGGGGCAATAAACGTCTCTAGCAGCGCCAGAAAAGCCTGCCCAATTTCGTTCTGGAGAACGGATTGGTAAATCAGGAGAGCGTCGGCCTGTCGTTGCAGGGCCTGCATGGGGTAGTTTGTAGGAGAATCTTTCATCAATTCAACAAATTCGTCAGCGGAAATTGACACTTGTGCAAGTTAGCGGCTAAAATCAGAATTTGTGTAAAGTCAGGATTTAACCCCCCTCACCCATGCCCACGATTCAGCAACTCATTCGCAGCGAACGGCAAAGTATTACCAAGAAGACCAAGTCCCCCGCGTTAAAGAGCTGTCCCCAGCGTCGCGGTGTCTGCACAAGAGTCTACACAACAACCCCCAAGAAACCCAACTCAGCCCTTCGTAAGGTTGCCAGGGTTCGCTTAACTTCCGGATTTGAAGTGACGGCATATATTCCCGGCATTGGTCATAACCTGCAGGAACACTCTGTCGTTATGATTCGAGGGGGTCGGGTAAAAGATCTGCCGGGAGTCCGATATCACATTATCCGTGGTACTCTGGACACTGCTGGTGTGAAGGACCGTAAGCAGGGCCGCTCCAAGTATGGCGCTAAGCGTCCCAAGCCTAAGGCATAGGCCCTCCCACCGCAAAAGGCTTGATTCATTCTTGATTCATCGATTTGCATCTCTGAATGGCAGAATTAAGGGTTGCGGATTTAAGGTTTTGGGATTGGAATTGCGCGATCGAGTAGCCTGTGCATGAGGTTAGCTCATTCAGATTGCCCCGTTCCTGTTTTCTTTAAGGGCTTGCTTCTCTAAGGATTCACTGTCTTCTCTTCTAAAAATTAGCTCCAAGGTTTTTTATGTCTCGTCGTACTACAGTTAAAAAGCGTCCTGTTCTTCCCGATCCGGTCTACAATAGCACCCTGGTCAGCATGATGATGCGGCGGATCATGAAGCGTGGTAAGAAATCACTGGCTATGCGCATTGTCTACAGTGCGATGAAGACCGTTGAAGAGCGGACAGGCGGAGACGCCCTGGAGCTATTTGAACGGGCTGTGCGCAATGCAACGCCTCTGGTTGAAGTCAAGGCCCGTCGGGTTGGTGGTGCAACTTATCAAGTGCCAATGGAAGTACGGCCTGACCGGGGCATAGCCCTGGCCCTCCGCTGGCTCTCTCAGTTTGCTCGCCAAAGAGCAGGTCGGACGATGGCTGGGAAGCTGGCTAATGAATTGATGGATGCTGCGAATGAAACCGGAAGTGCCATCCGGAAGCGCGAAGAAACCCATCGGATGGCAGAGGCCAATAAGGCTTTTGCTCACTATAGATACTAAATTGCGCCTGAAGTCTGCGGGTTAAAACAGGTCTTAGCGTTGACTGCATCTGCTCTGAGATTCAGTAAACGTCTCCACCTGAAAAAGTATAAAATCTTAACAGACCTATTGATTGAGGGGTATCTGCGGCCTATATTCCAAAGGAGGTAGCCGTGGCACGCACTGTTCCGCTTGAGAGAGTTAGAAATATTGGGATCGCTGCGCATATCGATGCGGGCAAGACCACCACAACTGAACGAATTTTGTTTTACTCTGGTGTGGTTCACAAGATTGGAGAAGTCCATGAAGGAACCGCGACCACAGATTGGATGGAACAGGAGCGTGAGCGGGGTATTACCATTACAGCTGCTGCCATCAGCACCAGTTGGAAAAACCACCAAATCAATATTATTGATACACCTGGACATGTGGACTTCACGATCGAAGTCGAGCGGTCCATGCGGGTGTTGGATGGTGTGATTGCGGTTTTTTGCTCGGTGGGAGGCGTTCAGCCTCAGTCTGAAACGGTTTGGCGTCAGGCCGATCGCTACAAGGTTCCTCGCATTGCTTTTGTCAATAAAATGGACCGGACAGGTGCCAACTTCTTCAAGGTCTATCAGCAGATCATTGATCGACTGCGGGCTAAGGCAGTGCCCATCCAGCTTCCGATCGGCAGTGAAGATGTCTTTAAGGGGATTGTCGATCTGGTCCGGATGCGGGCATTGATCTATAACAATGACCTGGGAACCGATATTCAAGAAGTAGACATTCCTGAAGACATGCAGGAAGTGGTTCAGGAGTATCGGGTCAAGCTAATTGAAGCGGTGGCTGAACTGGATGACACCCTGATGGAGAAATACCTGGAAGGGGAAGAGCTGACTGAAGCTGAAATCAAAGCCATGATTCGTAAAGGGACAGTTTCTGGCCAAATGGTGCCGGTGCTCTGTGGCTCTGCCTTTAAGAATAAGGGCGTGCAACTGATGCTGGATGCCGTTGTCGATTATCTGCCTGCCCCCATTGATGTGCCTCCGATTCAGGGAGCCCTACCAGACGGTACAACGGTAGAGCGGATGGCTGATGATGATGCCCCCCTGTCGGCCCTGGCGTTTAAGGTGATGGCAGACAAGTTTGTCGGTCGCCTTACCTTCGTGCGAGTGTATTCTGGGGTCTTGAAGAAGGGCAGCTATGTACTGAATTCCACGAAGAATAAGAAGGAACGGGTTTCTCGCCTGATTGTTTTGAAAGCAGACGATCGAATTGATGTTGAGGAACTGCGGGCAGGCGATCTGGGAGCAGTTCCGGGTTTGACCGATACCCTTACGGGTGACACAATCTGTGATGACAAAGCACCCGTCATTCTGGAATCTCTCTTTGTCCCTGAGCCTGTGATTTCCGTGGCAGTGGAGCCAAAGACAAAGCAGGATATGGAAAAATTGTCCAAGGCTCTGAAAGCTCTGTCAGAAGAAGATCCCACATTTCGAGTCAGTACTGACCCGGAAACCAATCAGACCGTGATTGCTGGTATGGGGGAACTTCATCTGGAGATCCTGGTTGATCGCATGCTGCGAGAGTTCAAGGTAGAGGCTAATGTTGGCGCACCTCAGGTGGCTTACCGGGAAACGATTCGGAAGGCGGTTCGCACTGAAGGTAAGTTTGTTCGCCAGAGTGGTGGTAAGGGTCAATATGGCCATGTTGTGATCGAAGTGGAGCCTGCTGAACCCGGTACCGGGTTTGAGTTTATCTCTAAAATCGTCGGTGGTTCGGTCCCGAAAGAATATGTCGGGCCAGCGGAACAGGGGATGAAGGAAGCCTGTGAATCGGGCATCCTGGCCGGATATCCTCTGATCGACGTTCGAGTCACAATGGTCGATGGCTCTTACCACGAGGTGGACTCCTCTGAAATGGCCTTCAAAATCGCCGGTTCTATGGCCATTAAAGACGGAGTGATGAAGGCTTCGCCTGTCCTACTGGAACCGGTAATGAAGGTGGAAGTGGAGGCCCCAGAAGATTTCCTGGGAAGCATCATGGGTAACCTGATTTCCCGGAGAGGACAGATCGAAGGCCAGAGCTCTGAGCAGGGCATTGCTAAAGTGGCCGCCAAGGTTCCACTGGCCGAGATGTTTGGATATGCCACCGATGTCCGGTCTATGACTCAGGGTCGAGGCATATTTACAATGGAATTCAGCCACTATGATGAGGTGCCTCGCAATGTGGCTGAGACAATCATTGCTAAGAGTAAAGGGAACGCATAATCAGCAAGTAAGAGGAACACAGAATCCATGGCACGCGCAAAGTTTGAACGGACTAAACCCCACGTTAATATCGGTACGATCGGTCACGTGGACCACGGTAAAACAACCCTGACTGCTGCAATTACCATGTCTCTGGCAGCAGCCGGTCAGGCAGCAGCTCGGAAGTACGATGAGATTGATGCCGCACCCGAAGAAAAGGCACGGGGTATCACCATCAACACCGCTCACGTCGAATACCAGACCGATAAGCGGCACTATGCCCACGTGGATTGTCCAGGCCACGCTGACTACGTGAAAAACATGATCACGGGAGCAGCCCAAATGGATGGCGCGATCCTCCTGGTTTCTGCGGCTGATGGCCCTGAGCCTCAGACCCGCGAGCATATTCTGTTGGCCCGTCAGGTGGGTGTACCCAACCTAGTGGTTTTCCTGAACAAGGAAGACCAGATGGAAGGGGAAGACGAACTGGTAGAACTGGTGGAACTGGAAGTGCGGGAACTTCTCTCCCAGTACGACTTCGATGGCGATAATATTCCTATCGTTCGAGGTTCTGCCCTGAAGGCCGTTGAAGCCATGACTGCAAACCCCAAAACCAAGCGGGGTGACGATCCCTGGGTTGATAAGATCTGGGCTTTGATGGATGCCGTGGATGATTACATCCCCACCCCTGAGCGGGATATCGATAAGCCTTTCCTGATGGCGGTTGAAGACGTGTTCTCTATCTCTGGACGGGGTACGGTTGCCACAGGCCGGATTGAGCGGGGCAAGGTCCGCATCAGTGAAGAAATTGAAGTGGTTGGGATCCGCAACACTCGTAAGACTATTGTCACGGGTGTGGAAATGTTCCAGAAGACCCTGGATGAAGGGATGGCGGGTGACAACGTGGGGCTGCTGTTGCGCGGTCTCAAGAAGGAAGACATTGAGCGGGGTATGGTGCTGGCCAAGCCTGGCAGCATTACCCCTCACACTGAATTTGAAGCTGAGGTTTATGTCCTGACCGATAAAGAGGGTGGTCGGAAGACGCCCTTCTTCTCAGGCTACAAGCCCCAATTCTATGTTCGGACCACAGATGTAACCGGTGTAATCAAAGCTTTCACCAGTGATGACGGGAAAGAAGCTGAAATGATTATGCCTGGGGACCGCATCAAGATGACCGTAGAGCTGATCAAGCCGATCGCCATTGAGCAGCAAATGCGTTTCGCTATCCGTGAAGGAGGCCGGACCATCGGCTCGGGCGTTGTTTCCAAGATCCTGAAATAGCTATCGAATAAATCGTTGAGACGCGATTAATTGCGTCTCAACGAATCAACCTTGAACCTTGAAAATTGGATACTAAATTCCTATGGCAACGATTCAGCAGCAAAAAATTCGCATTCGCCTGAAAGCATTTGACCGCCGTCTTCTGGATACCTCCTGTGAAAAGATTGTGGATACGGCCAAGCGCACGAACGCCACTGCTATTGGCCCTATTCCTTTACCGACAAAGCGTCGGATCTATTGTGTTCTGCGTTCTCCTCACGTGGACAAAGATTCCCGCGAACACTTTGAAACTCGGACTCACCACCGCTTGATTGATATTTACCAGCCCTCTTCTCGGACGATCGATGCCCTGATGAAACTGGATCTGCCTGCTGGAGTAGATATCGAAGTTAAGCTCTAAGTTTGTATCGTAGGATCGTAATCCTGAAGCCCGGTTGATGGCCTCGCCTGCTGCTGTTTGACGCAGGATATCTGCTATGAACTGGGTTTTGTTGTCATCCTGCTTCTGCAGCTTGGGGCTTGTTATCTCGGCTACCGATGACAGAACTACTATGACACTGACAGAAACCATTCTGGCTCAGATGCCTGGAGATCCTTTGCAGGGATTACATCAGGCCGATCAGGTTTGGCGATCGCTGCGGGATGGCACCTTGCCGCTGCCATCTGTGATTCACCAAGCCCAGGACCCCCTGGGGGAAGCAGATTGGGATGTGGTCATTTGTGGGGGAACTTTGGGAATCTTCCTTGGGGCTGTTCTGGCCCAGCGAGGCTGGCGAACTGCTCTGCTGGAACGGGGGGTCTTGCGGGGCCGCGAGCAGGAGTGGAATATCTCCCGCCATGAGCTACAGGTATTTGTGGATCTGGGTTTGCTGTCGGTAGCAGAACTGGAGCAGGCGATCGTCACAGAATATAACCCGGCCCGGATTGCCTTTAAGGGAGGACCAGAGTTCTGGGTCCGGGATGTGTTGAATGTAGGGGTCGATCCATTGTTCCTGCTGGATTGCCTGAAGTCCCGGTTTTTGGCCTGGGGGGGAACGCTGCTGGAGCACACTGCTTTTGCAGGGGCGATCGTGCATCCAGATGGGGTCAGGATTGTCGGTGCTGCTGGGCTGAAAACCCGTTTGCTGATTGATGCCATGGGGCATTTCTCCCCGATCGCCCGTCAGGCTCGCCAGGGAGAGCGCCCAGATGGGGTGTGTCTGGTGGTGGGCAGTTGTGCCCAGGGGTATCCGGTGAACCAGAGCGGGGATTTAATGGTTTCCTTTACCTCGATTCAGCAACAGTACCAGTATTTCTGGGAGGCTTTCCCAGCCAGGGACGGTCGCACGACTTATCTGTTTACCTATGGGGATGCCCATCCCGATCGCCCAGATCTGGCTGCCCTGTATGAGGATTACCTGCAACTCCTGCCAGAGTATCAAGGTGTTGCTCTGGACCAGTTGCAGTTTCGGCGAGCCCTGTTTGGATGCTTTCCCTGTTATCGCCAGAGCCCGTTACGGTCTGCCTGGAACCGGATCTTGCATGTGGGAGATAGCAGCGGCAACCAGTCGCCGCTCAGCTTCGGGGGGTTTGGGGCCATGGTGCGCCATCTGCAACGACTGACTGAAGGGGTGGACGATGCGCTAAAACAGGATTTGCTCGATCGGGCGGCCCTTTCATGCCTGCAACCCTACCAGCCCAACCTGACTGTAACCTGGCTATTTCAACGGGCGATGAGGGTGGAGTTAACCCAGTCCCTGCCTCCAGATCAGATTAATCAACTGCTATCTGGTGTGTTTCAGGTGATGAGCCGTCTTGGGGATAGGACCCTCAAACCTTTTCTGCAAGATGTTGTGCAATTTCCTGCCCTTTCCCTGACCCTTTTACAGGTGTCCCTGAGGTACCCTGGCCTGGTTTTGCAGATTATCCCCCACGTGAGCTTAAGAATTTTATTAGACTGGATGGGTCATTATCTGGCACTGGGAGCTTATACTGCTGTTTACCCACTCAGCCTGTTTTTTGAACCGAAGCTTAAGGCTCTGTCTCCAACTCAACAGTACTTCTGGAGAGCGCGGATACAGGCCCTTCGATATGGTAGTGGCAATGACTATCGAGGCTCATCCAGTCGTATCCAGGATTGAAAATAAACCAGAAGTCACGGTAGAGTTCTGGCAAGGGGCGTGGATAATCCATGGGTAATCTATCCGGTTAGACAGGGACAGACCTATCTCTCTGACAGCCATGACTAACTTTTTGAGAGCAGCCGGGACATGAAAAAAGTACTCTTTATCCTGGGAGAACTGAGTGACGATGACATCGATTGGATGATTGACACGGCAGCCACTGAAGAAATTTCAGCCGGAACTGTGTTAATCCAGGAAGGGCAACCGATCGACGCGCTTTATATCGTCTTGAGTGGAACTCTGAAGGTTCTGGTAGAAAGCTTAGGCGGCAAGGAAGTGGCCCGACTGTCCACAGGCGAAGTGGTCGGAGAAATGTCTTTCGTCGATGCCCGTCCTCCTTCAGCGACGGTGAAAGCCATCGAGGACTCTCTGGTGATTTCTATCCCCAGGCAACAGTTAGCGGCCAAATTGCAGCAAGATGTGGGGTTTGCCTCCAGATTTTACCGAGCCTTGGCCATTTTCCTGTCCGATCGCCTGCGAGGAACGGTGAGTCGGTTGGGCTATGGCAAAGATTCTCCGCTGGAGAATCCCAGTGGCAAGGAGAACGAGCCCAATCCTAATATGCTGGATAATCTGACGTTGGCGGGTGCTCGTTTCGATTGGTTATTACGACGGCTACGTAGTATTAGCCCGAAATCTTAGCTCTATGGATCTTGTTCCTGCGCGACAGGCGTTTCAGGGGGCGACTTCGGTGCCTGATGATCAAATCGACCTGGCAGAAGCAGCTCTCTATATTGCCCAGGAGGAATATCCAGAACTCTCTGTAGCCGACTATCTCAGGCTGTTGGATCAGTTGGCACTAGAGGTTCAGAGTCGTTTGCCTCAGGAGCGGTATCCCCTGCGAGTGATCCAGGTGCTGAATCAGTATCTGTATCAGCACCTGCGGTTCAAAGGCAACACAACGGACTATTACGATCCGTGTAATAGTTTTCTCAATGATGTTATGGATCGCCGGACGGGTATTCCGATTACCCTGGCCCTGGTGTATATGGAAATTGCCCGGCGAGTCGATTTTCCCATGGTCGGGATTGGGATGCCAGGACACTTCTTGATTCGCCCTCAGGTCGCCGAGATGGAGTTGTACGTAGATGCCTTTCATGGGGGGGAAACGCTGTTTGTCCAGGATTGTCAGGCACGCCTGAGCGAGCTCTTTGGCCAGCCTGTGTCCCTGGAGACTATGCCAACGCTATTAGCGCCCATCAGTACACGCCGGTTTCTGGCCCGAATGCTGACCAATCTAAAAATGATTTACCTGAACCGGGGGCAACTCCAGAAAGCGGTGGCCGCCATTGATCGAATTTTGTGGCTCCTGCCCCAGGCTCCGATCGAATATCGAGATCGGGGGCTAATTGCTTACCAATTGCATCAATGGCAGGATGCAGTAGAGGATTTGGAAACCTATCTGGCCTCCGTGCCTGAGGCAGAAGATGCGATCGCGATTCAACGGTTACTTCATCAGATCAAGCAAGAGGGTGAGAAATGATGCCACAAAGAATTGAACCGGGTCCAGGTCAGGAGTCTGTCTGGGATTATCCCCGTCCTCCTCGCCTGGAAAGTACCTCAAAACACATCCAGATTATCTTCAATCAGGTGATAATTGCAGATACCCACAGCGCGATGCGGGTGCTGGAAACCAGTCATCCGCCGGTCTACTACCTGCCTCTGGAAAATATCCACCAAGAGTATCTAATCCCAGTGGCTCAGGCTTCTTCCTTTTGTGAGTGGAAAGGACGAGCCGGGTATTATACCGTTAAGGTGGGCGATCGGCAGGCTCCCAATGCAGCCTGGTATTATAGTGACCCTACCCCCCCTTTCCGACCCATCCAGAATTATGTTGCCTTTTATGCCCATTTGATGGACATCTGTACGGTGGAGGGAGAAACGGTACAACCCCAACCGGGAAACTTTTACGGCGGATGGATTACGAAAGATATCGTAGGGCCATTTAAAGGAGGGCCAGGATCATGGGGTTGGTGAAGGGAAGACATGGGCCAGGCCCCGATCCATTTGACGATTCAGATGTAAAACGCCTTCAGTTGTTACTGTACCTGATTCCGGTATTTGGGTTTTTCCCAGCTTTGTGGACATTGTATCGCCGTCAGGGAGGCCGGGAACGCCGGAAATTGAGCCGTTTGGTGGTGACATTGACATTAGGGTGGCTCTTAGGTTACACCCTGTTGGGAACAGGGGCACAATTTTCCGAGTCTCTCTCTCTGCCCCTGCTGTTGACCAGTAGCTTGCTAACGTCCGGCTATTTTCTAGTTAATATCTGGCTGATGGCGAGAGTTTGGAGACGGAAATCTGTACGTCTATAAGCACAGCTCCAGAAATCCTGCTACTATGCTGCCTAGCTTATCAAGCTTGAGTCAGACTAGTTTTTCAGCTCATTTTCCTCAAGTGATTCCTACTGTTTTTTTGGTGTGAGGCCGCTCGTGTCAGCTCAGAAGATTTCGAAGTCCCGTCCGATCAATCCAGGCAAGTCCAAAGCAGTTCAGCCCCGCAATCTGCAGGCCAGTCGGGGGAAATCCGCCAGGAAAGGGGGGAACCTGAACTGGGTCTGGCTCCTGTTTGGCATGACAGGTGTCGCTATGTTATCGGCTACAGCAGGGGCCCTGCTGGCTGTCACCATGACCACAACTCCACTGATGCAGCGACAGTTGACCCCCAAGGAAGCAGCAATTTTCTCTCAGGATGAGCAGATTTCCAAGAATCAGGGCTTGAGTCTGCCAGAATTGACGCGCCCGGTTAATATTCTGGTTTTGGGGATCAAAGTTCTGACCACGGATGTGGATAACCCGCCACCAGAAGCCAAAAATTTGCGGTACCAGGCAACGATTAACTCCTTTGAAGGGTTGTCTGATACGATGTTGCTGCTTCGGTTTAATCCTCAAACCAAGAAGATGGTAGCGCTTTCCATCCCCAGAGATACCCGGACTACGGTAGAGGGGTATGGGGTGACCAAAATTAACGAGGCTAACGCGGACGGCGGCCCAGCTTTGAGTGCTAAGGCAACCAGTGAGCTGTTGGGTGGAGTGGGCATCGATCGCTATGTCCGGATTAATGTATTTGGCGTCGAGAAGCTGATTGACGCGCTGGGTGGGGTAACCGTCTATGTGCCCCAGGACATGAAATATCAGGACGATAGCCAGCACCTGTACATTAATCTGAAAGCGGGTCGGCAGCATCTCAATGGGGATCAAGCCCTGCAGCTTCTGAGGTTCCGCTATGACGGGAATGGAGACATTGGTAGAATCCAGCGGCAGCAGATGGTTATGCGAGCTTTGATGGAGCAAGCGTTGAATCCAGGGACCATTGCCAAACTGCCTCAGATTTTATCTATCATTCAATCTCACATTGATACAAATCTGAGTGTGGAAGAGCTGATTGCCCTGGTTGGGTTTGCAGCCAGGACGAATCGGTCTAATGTGCAAATGCTCATGCTACCCGGTACATTCAGCACCCCAGCACAGTATCAGGCCAGTTACTGGCTCCCCGATCCCCAGAAAATTGATCGGATGGTAGGTCAATACTTCAAGGATGAGAACTCTACGATTGGACAAACCCTGAATCCGGCTTACCTGAAAATTGCCATTCAGGACAGTACTGGTCAGGCTAAAGCAGTTCAGTCTTTGATGGATAGTTTGGGTAAGGCTGGTTACACCGATGTCCTGATTGATCGCACCTGGAGCGAACCCCTGGTTCAAACGCGCATTGTGGCTCAGCAAGGGTCCGTTGAGGATGCTGAAGCGCTGCGTCGCGCACTGGGCTTTGGAGAAGTCAGGACAGAAAGTACCGGCAACCTCCAATCCGACATCACAATTCAACTGGGTCAGGATATACTGCGGCGGACTGTGCCTCAAGGCTCTCGTAATCCATAAGCTTAAAATTGGGACATTAGCCTTTTGGTCTAAATTCCCATGTCCCAGGTTTTAAGTGGAACGATCGCGGCCATTGCCACGGCTATAGTGCCCCAGCAGGGGAGTGTGGGGATTGTACGGGTGTCTGGTCCCAACGCGGTGACAATCGCTCGAACGTTATTTCGGGCTCCGGGTCGCCAACTCTGGGAAAGCCACCGCATTCTCTACGGTCAGATTTGCCATCCCCAAACGGGTCAGATCCTGGATGAAGCCCTGCTCCTGATTATGCAGGCTCCCCGCTCCTACACCCGCGAAGATGTGGTGGAGTTTCAGTGCCATGGGGGCATTATGGTGGTGCAGCAGGTGTTGCAGCTTTGCCTGGAGCAGGGAGCGCGGTTGGCTCAACCGGGAGAATTTACTTTACGGGCTTTTCTAAATGGACGCTTGGATCTGACCCAGGCTGAGAGCATTGCCGATCTGGTCGGGGCCCAATCCCCCCAGGCGGCCCAGACAGCCCTGGCTGGTTTGCAAGGTAAACTGGCCCACTCCATCCGCAGTCTGCGGGCAACCTGCCTGGATATCTTGACGGAAATTGAAGCCCGCATTGATTTTGAGGAGGATTTGCCGCCGCTGGATGAACCCAACATTCAGGCTCGACTGAATCAGGTCTTGGCCGAAGTCACTCAAGTGCTGGCCACTGCCGATCGGGGAGCGTTGCTTCGGACGGGCTTGAAGGTGGCGATCGTAGGGCGGCCCAACGTGGGGAAATCCAGCCTGCTGAATGCCTGGAGTCGCAGCGATCGGGCCATTGTCACCGCTTTACCAGGGACGACTCGGGATGTGGTGGAGTCCCAATTGGTGGTTGGAGGAATTCCGGTGCAGGTGCTGGATACAGCAGGGATTCGGGAGACTGAGGATCAGGTCGAGCAGATCGGGGTGGAACGCTCCCGTGCCGTGGCCCAGACGGCGGATCTGGTGTTGCTGACGATCGAGGCTCAGGCCGGTTGGACTGCAGCTGATCAGGCCATCTATGAGCAGGTTTGTCACCGGCCTCTGATTCTGGTAGTGAATAAGGTAGATCTGGATGGGGATCCCCAAATTAAAGTGCCAGTAGCCGTAGGACAAGTGGTTCAGACCGCTGCTGCCCAGCATCAGGGCATCACTGACCTGGAGCAGGCAATCCTGGCCACAGTAGCCACTGGGGACCTGCAGGCCGCCAATCTGGACCTGGCCATCAATCAACGGCAGGCAGCGGCACTGACGCAGGCCAGAGTGGCGCTGGAGCAAGTACAGGTAACGATGGGAGAGGGGTTGCCGCTGGATTTCTGGACGATCGATCTGCGGGCTGCCATTCATGCCCTTGGAGAGATTACGGGCCAGGAGGTCACGGAATCTGTTCTGGATAATATTTTCAGCCGATTTTGCATTGGGAAATAACAGCAGCACACAGGGGTTGCCTACAACACCGCTATAGATGGGTAAACCGTTCCAACCACTGCATCAGGAAAGGCGGGATGGGAATTTTCGTCCGATCGCCCGGATGGATACAAGCGTGACGGGTAAGCGCCTTGCTGATCAGTGAGGCATCTACCTCAACCAGGGAAAGGTCATAGGTAATTTCAAACTTGCTCTCGGTCAATTGCTTGGGAGTCAGGCTAATCTGGATGCGATCGCCGCAATAGAGGGGCCGGAAGAAATCCACCTGCACATGGGTCAGGGGCACCGCCAGCCCAGAATTATTAAAAAAAGTTCTCAAGCTAATTCCTGTCTCGGCCAGTGACGCTTCATAGGCTTCATGGCAAACAATCGGCAGATTGGCAAAGTAAACGACCCCCGCTGCATCAGTTTCTTGAAAGTGAATCGTGCGCTGATAGATAAATGGCATGGTTTTATGAGTTTAGGCAGCAAGTTTATGCCTGAGCATTATTAATTATTTTTCTCTCTAAGTGAGACTTAAAATCTGAATAATGATTTTCAGGTTAGCCGATGAGATTCTCTCGCGCTTCAACGCTCCAGATGCAGGCTCATTCTGGGTTTTCTGTGCTGATTGGACTACTCACTGCTTGGGGCTGTGCGGGAACGGCCCTAGCTTCCGATCTGACCTCCTCGCCCTTCCAGATGGTTCAAGTCAGTGAGCCGTTCCAGCAGGGCAAAGCCAGTCAACTCCTGGAACAGGGTATCCAGATGGTGAATGCCGGTAATATCCAGCCTGGCATTCAACTGGAACAACAGGCCCTGGTGATTTTTCAGCAAACGGACAATGAGCGGGGAGAAGCCCAAACCCTCATCGCCCTGGCGGAGGCTTACCTGAAGCTGAAAGACGATGCGACTGCAGCCAAGTATGCTCAACGGGCTTTCAAGCGGGCTCAGAGGATAGGGGATAGTCAACTGCAGACTGCAGCGACAGCCTTGCTATCTAAAGCCCAGGGGCACCCTGCCGCCAGAGGGGCAGCTTCCGAAAACATCATCCCCGCTGACCCAGCATCACAGCAAGCACAGGTGATCCAATTACTGCTCCAGGCAGGGCAAGAAGCTAATTCTGGCGAGGCCGCCAAAGGGATTCAAACTCTGGAACAGGCACTCCCACTCGTGCGTGAGCTAAAAAATCCTCAACTGGAGTGGATTGTCCTCTTTGGGCTAGGCGCTGCTTACAATACCGCAGGTAACTATGCCAAAGGGATTCAATACAGTGAACAGAGCCTGAGCATCCTTCGCGAACTCCAGAACCAGGAGTATGAGGGGATGGTTCTGGCTTCTTTGGCCAATACCTACGCGACTTTGGGGGACTACGATCGAGCAATTTACCTGTATAACCAGGTTCTGACTCAGATGAAGCAACGCCAGGACTACCAGGGCAAAATGTTTGCTGGGGCAGCCCTCTTTGGTTTAGGCAGTGCCTATAAAACTCGGAAAGAATATGCTGTAGCAATTCAGTTCTACCAACAGAGCCTGGTGATTGCCCGTGAACTGAAAGGTCGTCAGGCAGAAGCCCCCTCCTTGCCCGGTAGCAATTCCCCCTTAACTGGATTCAATGAAGGAATACCCCTGGCGACCTTGGGAGATACCTACCGGGAGATGGGGGATTATGCCAAAGCAATACAATTTAATCAGGAGGCCCTGACCGCTACCCGTCAACTGAATAACCGTTTGATTGAATCGGCTCTGCTGTTGAATTCGAGCAGCACCTATGGGGAAATGGGGAACTATCCGGCAGCGATCCAGTCCGTGCAACAAAGCCTGACGATCGCCCGTGAGCTCAAAAATCAAAGATTAGAAGGGTTAGCCCTCGGTAATCTGGGAGACATCCTCCTGAGAATGGGCAAACTTGCGGCAGCAGAAGAACCTCTGGTGACCGCAATTGAGATTCTGGAAACGCAACGGCAGGGATTACAAGATTTACAACAGGTTTCCCTGGCTGATACTTACAATCAGGCTGAACCTTACAGCCTGCTACAACGGGTGTTGCTGGGGCAGAAAAAAGTGGAGGCTGCCCTGGAGGTCGCGGAACGGGCCAGGGCCAGGGCCTTTGCCACCTTGGTGGCGAAACGGGGGCTGGGAGCAGAGGCAATGACACTGTCCCCAATCAAAATTGCGGCGATCCAACAGGTGGCCAGGGAGCAAAACGCAACCCTGGTGGAGTATGCCAATATTCAGGACAAGCAACTGGTCATTTGGGTGGTTTCGCCTCAAGGTCGAGTCTCGGCTAGACAAGTTGACTTGAAGGAGTTACAGCAGGAAAAGCAGACCTTGACCACCCTGGTTGCCAGCACGCGCTGTCTGGGCCTATTGGTCTGTGAGCAGGCGATCGCCTCCAGAGGTGGTTTCGTCTTTAACGTGACTCAAGGCGATCGGCAGTTTGGTGCCCCTCCCGATCTAACCGTGAAGAATCAGTATCTGCGCCGCCTGCACCGGCTCCTGATCGAACCGATCGGGGATCTCTTACCCAAAGACCCCAAAGACCACGTCATCTTTGTCCCCCATCGAGAGCTATTTCTGATCCCCTTTGCGGCTTTGCAGAATGGACAGGGCAAATATCTGATTGAGCAGCACACAATTTCGATCGCCCCCTCGATTCAGGTCTTACAACTGACGCACCAGCAACGGCAGCGGATGACAAGATCTGCAACGTTACCATCGGGGAATGCCGTGCTGGTGGTGGGTAATCCCACAATGCCCATTGTGCAGTTTAAAGTAGACGAACCACCCAAACAACTGGCCGCTCTCCCTGGCGCAGAGCAGGAGGCGATCGCGATCGCGAAGCTGTTAGACACTTCTGCCCTGATCGGCCCACAAGCGACTAAAGCAGCCGTGCGCCAACGCATGCCCCAGGCCCGGATTATCCATTTAGCGACCCATGGCTTACTGGATGATTTCGGTGGGCTGGGCATCCCGGGAGCCATTGCCCTAGCTCCGGATACCAATGTCCTCAATGAAGGATTACTCACAGCTAGCGAACTCCTGGAAATGAATCTGCAGGCAGAACTGGTGGTCTTGAGTGCTTGTGATACTGGCCAGGGGAAAATTACTGGAGATGGGGTGATAGGCTTATCCCGTGCCCTGATCACAGCGGGGGTGCCCACCGTCATCGTTTCGTTATGGAAGGTTCCTGATGCCCCCACAGCAGAATTGATGACCCAGTTCTACCGCAATCTGAATCAGGGGCAAGACAAAGCAACGGCACTGCGGCAGGCAATGCTGGCCACCAAACAAAACCATCCCAATCCGACGATCTGGGCTGCTTTTATGGCGATCGGTGAAGCAGAATAAAATCAGGTGGGACTATCTCCGTCCCACGTCTCCTCTGTTGATACTCAAGTATGACCATCTGGCAGGCTGATTTTTACCGGCGTCCCCTCAAGAATGAACTGGATCAAGCCCTGTGGGAGCTGTTGATTTGCGATCAGGAGGGCAATCTGAAAGCCTCTGTCCTGTGTCCCCAAGCTGAAGCCACCGCCGACTGGCTCAAAGATGAACTTATAAAACTCGCAGCCTCTCTCCCAGAGCGCATCCAGGTCTTTCGACCCCAGACCCTGAACTTGCTGGAAACAGCCTGTCAGTCCCTGGGGATTGTTGTGGAAGCCACTCGCCACACCCCAGCGTTACACCAGTGGCTGGAGCGTCGATCTCAGGATTATCCCTCCCTGCCCGAATACAACGGGCAACCCTATCAGCCCCTGAATCTGGATAGACCCCCGCCCCTGCCTTTGCCCGAAAATCTCTGGGGCGATCGCTGGCGATTTGCCACCCTGGCTGCCAGTGGAATTGCAGAGGTATTCAAAGAGCGTCCCATTCCCATTCTGGACTTGCCTGCAGAATTTCTGCCCCTCAACCTGGGGCTGGCCTCCGATCTGGCTGTGCCGGGGATTGTGATTGATGGGGGTCGCCAATCTATGCGTCTGGCCCGCTGGCTGGAAGCCTCCCACCCCTACAGTCTGAACTTTTTAGCAGGAGCCCCGGATGGATTGGTGCTGGAAGCCGGGCTGGTCGATCGCTGGATTGTTGCTACCTTCGAGGACTCGGAAGTGCGATCGGTGGCCACCCAATACGAAAACCGCAAACAGGCTAGCCGGGGGTTGCATTTCCTGTTGGTGCAACCTGACGATTCCGGCATGACCTATACCGGGTTTTGGTTATTACGGGAATATCCCACGTAGAGACGCGAACGCGATCATCGCGTCTCTACGTGGATGTAAAACCAGTATGGGATTCCACGGTTTTGCATGGGGCGATTTTACATGGGGCGATTTTACATGGGGCGATTTTACATGGGGCGGTACACCCGGTAATTAATGTTGGGGAAGATGTTGTCGATCGCTTCCACCTTCTCCAACCAACCAGAATCTACCTTGCCCTGGTTCAGTTCTTCGTATAGTTTGTTGAACCGCATCAGGTGCGATCGGGTGCGCCGCACGGCATAGGGAACCATGGTCCCGGTTCGCATGATGAACGCCCAGTCCGAGGATTGAGCCAGGAGCAATTCCCGTGCTGCCTGGTTCAGGGCTCGCCATTCCAGCTCATCGGCAGGTTCGCGGCGACCCAGCTCAATCATCCGCTCAGCAGCCATGTGCAGATGGGGATAAATCCAGGCATTGGTTTCATTCAACCAATATTCGTGGAAACCCTTGTACCCCCAGCTAGACTGGGAAGGGCGACAAACCTGTTGGGTCGGATTGTTCCGCAGATAATCTGCCAGGTGGGTCATCTCATAGCTGCCCTGGTCATACCAGGACTTGCGGAACAGATAGTCGATGAACCAGGGGCCTTCGTACCACCAGTGCCCAAAGAGCTCAGCATCATAGGGGGAAACGACGATCGGTTTACGCTGCATAATCCCATGCAGGTGCTGCACCTGACGTTCCCGGTTGAACATGAAGTTACCCGCATGTTCAGCGGCTTTTTCCCTGGCCCAATAGGGGTCGTAGAGGGCCTTATCCCCTAAACCTAAACCCCGGCCTGTAATTTTGTGGTACTTGATCCCAACATTTTTCCGCTGGCCGTTGGGCATGATATAGGGCTTGATGTACTCATAATCGGCTTCCCAACCCAGGTCTTTGTAAAACTCCCGGTATTCGGCAGCACCGGGATAGCCCACTTCCGAGGACCAGACCTGCTGAGAGGATTCGTGATCCCGTCCAAAGGCTGCCACACCGCTTTCGGTAAAAATGGGAGCATAGGTGCCAAACCGGGGGCGGGGTCGAGCATAGAGAATCCCATGGCCATCCGTCAGGAAATAACGCAAGCCAGCATCGGCCAGCATCCGCTCCAGCCCTTCGTAGTAAGCACATTCTGGCAACCAGATCCCCTTGGGAGGACGCCCGAAATTCTCCTCGTAGCTTTCCACTGCTACCTGAACCTGGGCCCAAACGGCCTGAGGATACATTTTCATCAACGGCAAATAGCCGTGGGTTGCGCCGCAGGTAATGATCTCGAGGTTATTACTGTCCAGGAATTGCTTGAAGGCTTTGACCAGATCCCGATCGTACTGCTCCCAGGTTTGTCGGACCCGATTAAATTCCTGAGCGTAGAACTCTGCCAGATACTTGATATGGCCATTGAACTGGTTGTGTTCAATCTCCATTTCGGTCAGCTCTTCGAGCTGAGCCAGATGGGCATCATATCGATCTTGCAGCAGTGGGTCCCGCAACATGGACACCAGGGGCGGGGTCATGCTCATCGTAATTTTGAAATCAATCCCATCCCGCTTTAACCCTTCAAAGACCCAGAGGAGTGGAATGTAGGTTTCGGTAATCGCTTCGAACAACCACTCCTCTTCCAAAACGTAATCACTTTCCGGATGCCGAACGAAGGGAAGGTGAGCATGCAGCACCAGGGCAAGATATCCAAGACTCATAGGAGTTAAAGGTCTCGTAGATGGGGTTTAGAAAATAGTCTTAAGAAATTGTAAAGCGAAATTGTCTGCTCCGACTGTTAATCCTTGTCTGACTTTTTTTCTGGCTCTTTACAAGTTTCAACTATCTTAAAAATGTCTTCAGGCAGGCGACTCCCTCGCTTCATCGCCTGATCAAGCTGAATAAACGCTTGCAAGGAATACTGCCTTTGAATTCCCTCCAGGGCGCAGATACAGACCTTTTTCAGAGCTTTCTCATGGCCTGAGGTACAGGCAGCTAAAAAGTTGTTCACCACTCGATTGGGATAGATCTGCTTGACCGGGATGGCAGATTTTTGGGGTGGCTCCTCAGTTGGATGCTGGGTTGTCTGCCCCGGAGGATGGGGGCTTTCCGCTGCTGCAGACGATCGAGAGGGCTGCTCAGGAGGGTGACTGATGCTGACCGTAGGGGAATTGGGTGAGTCAAGCGTCTGCAAAGGATATCGATCTTGCTCTAGCCTGGAACAACTGATCAGCAAACATAGGAGTAGGAAAAATGGGGTTGCTGAATACAGATCATGCACCATTAGCTTGTCCTGCAAGGAGAGGATAAAGAAAAGAGACAGATTTTCGCCAGCACTCTAAAGCAAAACCCCCTCCACCCTCACTCACCCGATCTATTCACAATATTAAGGATCACGAATTAAATAAGACGAACAATTGTGGTGCAGGGGCGTTGCCCCCAAACCCCTACTTTATTTAGTTTTCGATCCTAAGGAACGATATGGTAACTCCCCTGTGTTGTAGCTTCACTCCATTGCCTCTCATGAATGTCCAAGGGATAGGTCAGGCCCACTGGACGTAGGGCAGTTTCGCTGCAGTCGATCTAATCTGTTCAACCTGAGCGACCAGTTGCCCACAGGCATCCCAGGTGCCTGTCATTAACATCTGGCGTGGACCTTCTGCCATGGAAATAAGTACTATGGAACCCGCCCAGGTCAGTTCCTGGGCATCCAGATCAAGCTGTAATTGGATCTGAGGCTGGGCTACTACGGCACTTTGCAAACGCCGAATATCTTCCGGATCAGCCGTGACGCAAGGCAGTCCCATCGCCACACAGTTACCAAAGAAAATCTCAGCAAAGCTCTCGCCAACGATCGCCTGAATACCCCAGCGGGCGATTGCCTGAGGGGCATGCTCTCGGGAGGAGCCGCAACCAAAGTTCGCGTTGACAATCAGGATTTTGGCTCCTTGATACTGGGGCAAGTCGAAGGGATGTTGTCCCTGAGCCTGGATCCGATCGTCTGCGAAAACCTGGGCTCCCAGCCCATCAAAGGTCACGCAACGGAGAAACCGGGCCGGAATAATCCGATCGGTATCAATATCATTACCCACCAGGGGAATCCCCTGGCCTGAAATGGACTTGACTTGACTCATGACATTCTCAAATAAAATTCCCAGGCAGTGGCTCCCTGGGGGGTACTGCCCTATAACCTCTGTTTGGGTGTTTCTATCCTACATCGGGCTCAAGGATTCGGAAGAGGAAACCTCTGTAACGGTTGCAACTTCCATTACAGGAGATGTCTGATAGCCATTCGAGGAATTGATCTCACTCCCATTCGCCTCTAGGGCGGGGATAGGCATATTGTCTGATTCCATGGGACAACGGGCCTTGATCAGCTCGATCGCACGACTGACGCTTTCCGGCAAAATCACGACCAGGCTACCGGGGCTGGCACTATCCAAACCCGCCTTAATGGCTGTGGTTTCATCCAGGATCGTTTGATAGCGAAAAGCCACATCTGCTTGCTCAATCCCCTCTGCGATCAGGCGAGCTGCATCCCCACGGGGACGGCCACGGGTATCATCATCTTCTTTAACAATCAAGTCATCGAAGATCTGGGCGGAAAGCACTCCTAATTTCACAAAATCCGTATCCCGTCGATCGCCCGGGCCACCAACGACACCAATGCGCTTTCCAGGCCAATTCCGGATGAACGCCCCCAGAGCTTCATAGCTAGCCGGGTTGTGGGCATAATCCACCAAGGCGTGATACTGGCCCAGATTGAACAGATTCATCCGACCTGGGGTCTGCCCGACAGAGGCTACAAAACTGATCAGCGCTGCCCGGATATCCTCAATCCTTACCCCATGGGCGAAGGCAGCCAGACTGGCCGCCAGAGCATTGGCGATCATGAAGGGAGCCTTACCCCCCATGGTCAGGGGAACATTCACGGCCTGTTCGATCCGCAGGGTCCAATCACCCTTGAGAATTGACAGATAGCCATTCTCATAAATGGCAGCCAGCCCACCCCGGCGGGTATGTTCCCGCACAATGGGATTTTCGGCGTCCATGGCAAAGTAAGCGACCTGAGCGCTGACCCGCTCGGCCATCGCAACCACTAGGGGATCATCGGCGTTGAGAATGGCATAGCCATTGGGCATGGCTGACTCGGCCACCACACTCTTCAAATTGGCCAACTGTTCCACCGTATCAATATCCCCAATCCCCAGGTGATCAGCGGCCACATTTAGCACCAGGCCAATATCACAGGTGTCGAATCCCAGACCCGATCGCAAGATTCCCCCTCGAGCAGACTCCAGCACGGCCACCTCGACTGTGGGATCGCGCAGAATCACTTGGGCACTCTGGGGACCGGTGGTATCTCCCTTCTCGACCAGATAATCATTGATATAAATACCATCTGTAGTGGTATAGCCCACCACTTTCTGGGTTTGTTTGAAGATATGGGCAATCAATCGAGTAGTGGTGGTTTTTCCATTCGTTCCCGTGACAGCGATGATGGGGATACGACTGGGGGTTCCGGGCGGGAACAGCATGTTCAGAACTGGTTCAGCCACATTCCGGGGAATTCCCTGACTGGGGCTGACGTGCATGCGGAATCCAGGTGCAGCATTCACCTCTACAATCACCCCCCCCGTTTCCCGCAGGGGCTTGGAAATATCAGAAGTCACCACATCCAGGCCCGCAATATCCAGGCCGATCGTTTTGACAACCCGTTCCGCGATCCAGATATTTTCTGGGTGAATGTCATCCGTGCGATCGACTGCAATGCCCCCGGTGCTCAGATTGGCTGTAGCTCGCAGATAGCAGATTTCCCCTTGGGGGAGCACCGAGTCGAGGGTGTAACTCTGACGCTCTAGCAACTGCATCGCGTGGCGATCGACGGTGATTTTGGTCAACACATTGTCATGCCCTTCGCCCCGATTCGGATCCTGATTGGTCAGTTCAATCAGTTCAGAGATCGTGGAACGGCCATCTCCCACGACATGGGCTGGCACCCTCTCAGCCACTGCAACCACCTTGCCGTTAACCACCAGGACCCGGTGATCTCGGCCCTGGTAGAACCGCTCTACAATGACCGCCCGTGACACTTCCCGCGCCACATCATAGGCTATTTCAGCCATGGCCCAGGAGTCGATGTTAATGGTAATCCCTCGACCATGGTTGCCGTCCAGGGGTTTAATCACGATCGGATAACCGCCGACTTCCTCGATCGCGGCCTCCAGGTCATCTAGATAGTAGACCACCGTACCTCTGGGAACTGGGATACCCGCATCTCGCAGAATCTGCTTGGTCCCTTCCTTGTCGCTGGCCAGTTCCACCCCCAGGATGCCTGTGCGATCGCTCAGGGTAGCCTGCATGCGCTTCTGGTGCACACCATAGCCCAATTGAATCAGGGAACGGGCGCTCAGGGGCAGCCAGGGAATTCCACGGGCTTCGGCCTCCTTCACGATCGTTTCCGTACTGGGTCCCAGAGCCGCATTCGTCCAGAAATCCTGCAAATCTTTCAGATCTTGCTCCAGTTCAGCCTGGGGATAGACCCCCGTATCCACAATACTCTGGCAAAGGCGGACGGCTGCTCTGGCCGCGTAGCGACCAGCCTGCTCATCCCGATACTCGAAAACAACCTGATAGATGCCAGGGGTGGAAGTCTCGCGCGTCCGACCAAAACCCACATCCATGCCAGCCAGAGACTGTAGTTCTAGGGCAATATGCTCAATGATATGACCCATCATGGTGCCTTCTCGAACCCGGCTTAAAAAGCCACCACGACAACCGGGCGAACAGAAATGCTCTACCAGGCTGGGTAAAGCGCCTGTCAACCCCTCATAAAATCCAGAAACCTGATTGGATGGTGTTTCAGCCAGATCCTCCAGATCCAGGCGCATCACAATTAATTTTTGACGGCGAATGCTCCAATAATTAGGACCGCGTAGCGTCTGGATTTTGAGTATCTTCATAACAACACCGCAGGCAGATTAATAAGCAAGATGCACAGTTAAACCAGTGGTATCAGTATGCAATTGCAGAGACAAACTTCAGGTGATAACTAATTGATTTGAAAGGTTAATGACACCGTATACTGTTCACAGTGAACAGTTTTCCAAATATTTCTAATTAATCCAACATAAATAACTAGCCAATAAAAACTTAAATAACATCAATTATTTCACGCTTTCATAGTTGCAAATGTTGTAGAAGCCAATAGATGATAGGTTGCCAGACATCTGAACCAGCCTGCGATTCTTTCCCCTCTCCTCAGGCAGAGAGATAGCAGACTTTAATTGTTTTTCAGATTAATTCAGCCAAGCAGCAAATGATGAAACTTTCTAGGCTGTTTTGTCCAGACTCTATCACCCTATACAGGTCAAGTCATTATCTAGTGTCGCAGAAAACCGTCGTCTGGATGTCAACTTTTAGAATTATTTTTTAACATTTCTCAGATGGAACCAGCGCTATCGTGCCAAACCGTTTCAGCGGGATACTGTTTCAGGTGGAATAGATTCCCGTCGTTTCAGGTCATATCGATCGCCGTGGGTCAAAATATGAACCCGCAAATCATGCAGACTGAGGGGGCTAGTGGATTCTTCCACCAGGCATTGGTTGGTATAAGACATTTTCTTCGGATCAATCACCGTCACTGTTCCTTTGCCGATGACGTGCAGCAGGCCATCCCCTTCAAACAAGGCACAGGTGTCCTCATCGATTCCAACCCCCAAGCGATCGGGGTTGACGGCGATCGCACTCAGCAATCGGGCCATCCGGTTTCGGTTGTGGAAGTGCTGGTCCACAATGATTTCGGGGATAATCCCCAGACCGATCGCCATGTCAGACAGGGAGCGGTTGGGATGTTCCCCACTCCCCCCGCCCGCAATCATGTGATGCCCCATAACTGCGGCACCAGCACTAGTCCCAGCCAGGGTAATCTGGCCTCGCTGAGCCCGCATCCGGACCTTATCCATCATGGGAGTATCCGCCAACAGAGAACAGAGGCGAAGCTGATCGCCACCCGTCATAAAGACAGCCGTACAATCTTCCAGGAATTCTTGCCAGGCAGGGTCTTCACACTGGTCCCGATCTCGGATATCCAAAATCGCAACCGTTTTGGCCCCCATGTCTTCAAAAATACTCTGATACCTGGAGCCCAAAATCGCTGGTTCTCGCGAGGCACAGGGTAGAATTGCGATTCGCGCATCAGCACCGCCAGCACGGTAGAAGAAGCTATGTAAGATCTCTCTACCATGGACCTTATCTTCTGCACCGCCAATAATCATTACGGCAGTTTTGGTGGGTTGAGGCATCCGTTCTGTGAGAAATTGAGATTCTAATCGCAGCATAGTCGCGTCTCTGGACCTAAAATTTATCAGTTGCCCCAGTAGCCTACTGACAGAGAGAGGAATGCTGCCTTCATTCATCTTGCCATCTCACTCGCCTGATTCTCAGGTCACTACCTGTAAATTGTTGCAAAGAGCCTACCGGAGTAAGGTCGAGAAGTATCTGTAGGGATTTATTCAATCCACTACAGTGCATTTACCGTTTGGAGCTGTATCAAAACCAAAGGAAGATATAGTTAATTATTTATACATAATTCTGAGTATTTTATACAAAGGATCAAGGATTCTCGACAGATCAAGACCCAATCTGAGAATTGGTTCTCAGAGTCTGGGGCTCAGCACCTTGTTGCAGATTCCCATGATGGAGTGTCCAGCACCGATCGGCGATCTCCAGTAAATCCCCGGCGTCGTGGGTGACCACCAGGAGCATCCACTCCTGTTTGAGTCGGGCCAGAAGACTTACCAACTGCCGTCGCATAGACCAATCAAGGCCAGCAGTGGGTTCGTCCAACAACAGCAGGTGCGGTTCCCGAATCAATTGTACTGCCAGTGCCAGACGGCGTTGCTGGCCCCCGCTGAGGGAATGGGGTGAGGTCTGCAGGGAGAGGTGATCCAGACCAACCTCATCTAAAGCTTTGTGAACCCGATCGGAACTCAGCTCCGGGTGCCCCAGGCGCAACTCTTCCAGAATGGTGCCGCCACAGAAATGTCGCTCCGGAAACTGAAAGACCAGCCCCCCCAAATAACGGAGATCAATCGGCAACAACTCCTGTTCCCGCCAGAGGACTTCCCCACTGGTTTTCTCCGCCAATCCGGCCAGGATTTCCAGCAGGGTGGTTTTTCCGGAACCACTAGGGCCGACAACCAAGCCCATCTGTTGGGGCGCGAGTTGGAGGTTAATCGATTTGAGAATCGGGACCGATGAGACGGCGGGATGATAAGTCAGATTTTTGAGATAAAGCATTAACAGGGGTCAGATGGCTAAATTTGATCGAGGTGGAACTTGAGGCAAGGTAGGGCGTCAAATCTTGCAACTGAATTAACATGTAGCTGATTGACATCCAGCTGATTAACCCTGGGTCATAGCAGGCTTTAGACTCCAAACCTATTTCCAAGATATCCCAGTCCCTGATTCGCTGGCTTGATTACGATTATGGGGTCTACTCGCAGGTCTCCTGTAGGCTGATGGAACTTTTTCTATCGGATTGACTCCCGATTCCTCGAAGGGGGTGGGGGTTCTTACCTACTAGCCGATACCTCTACCTGCTTCTAATAAAATTTACTGTAGGATCTTCTCCAATTCAGACCGGAAATTTGTTGGAACTTCTGGAAAATTGAATCGACAGTTTATAGACCGCTCTGTTTCTTCCATCAACTGTTTTAACGCCAAGGTGTGGTTATGGTTTATTCCAGAATGTTGAAAGTCATTAGCACCAGCGGGGTCCTTGTCTCCCTGCTGTCTGGCACGGTGGGGTTTGGTTGGCTTCAACCCGCTCTGGCTAAAGACCCCTTTCGAGTGGAGAATGCTCGGCCGATCGGGGAGAAGACGGAAGCGGCCTTCAAAGCTGTCTTTGAAAAAGGGGATTACCAGACCGCACAGAAATTTCTTCGAGATGCAGAGGCAAATGAGCCACTGGTTTATGCCATGAGAGCCTCCCTGGCTTATACCGCCCAGGATTTGGAGGCCCTGCGCTCCAATGCCATTTTGACCCGTGAAACGGCAGAGAGAATGGTGGCCACCGATCCGGTACGAGGCAATCTCTATCAGGCGATCGGTCATTTTATGGAAGGAGCCTACAGCTTGGTCCAGGAAGGCCCGGTGCGAGGAACTCCGGGAGCCCTGCGGAAACTGCAATTAGTGTTTAAGTATATGAATGCAGCTGAGAAAGCCGCTCCCCAGGATCCAGAGGTGAATATTGTTCGGGGATATATGGACTTGATGATTGCCGTTAACCTGCCCTTCTCCCATCCAGAACAGGCAATTCAGAAATTGGAGCAGTATGCCGCTCCCCGTTACCTGGCTGATCGGGGCATTGCCCTGGGCTATCGAGATCTGGGCCAGTACGATCAGGCGCTGGAATATGTCGATCGGGCCTTAAAGCACAATCCGGACCAACCCGAAGCCAATTATCTGAAAGCTCAAATCCTCACCCTAAAAGGAAATCAGCAAAGTAATCCAGCCTTTTATGCCGCAGCAGTTCCTGCCTTCCAAAAGGCCCTGAAAAAACCGGATCAATTGCCTCGCAGCCTGGTTTGGCAGGTGTTCTTCGAGTACTGCATGAACCAAGTCAAGGTGGACAAGAAAGATCGGCAATGTGTGGCCCTGCGAGATCAGATTGACCTGCGAGCTGGGCTATGGGGGCCAAAGTCCAGCGACATGCCTAAGATTTAGTTATTGGTCATTGGTCATTGGGATTGTTAAAAGTGTCTGGCGGTTATAGCCGCAAAGCGGCTTCTCTTGAAGTAAACCACGACTACAAGAGCGAAGTCCACCTGCGGGGACTCAGGAAAGTCAAGGGTTTCCGTAACCTGCCTTCGCAGGTTACGTCCGCATAGCTGCGACTTTAGTCCCTAGTGTTCCGTCAGGAAAATTTTGACGGGTCGAAGACCCGCAAAATTTAACCCCAATCAACAACCTGGATTTTGGTTGACCGTCAATCATTGATTGACTTACCACTAGTGTTCCGTCAGGAAAATTTTGACGGGTCGAAGACCCGCAAAATTTAACCCCAATCAACAACCTAGATTTTGGTTGACCGTCAATCATCGATTGACTTACCACTAGTGTTCCGTCAGGAAAATTTTGACGGGTCGAAGACCCGCAAAATTTAACCCCAATCAACAACCTGGATTTTGGTTGACCGTCAATCATTGATTGACTTACCACTAGGGCTTGGAGATTGGTTATGGGTTGATCACCCCACCCTCCAGATAGGACAAATGACAAATGACCCATAACCCATGACAATAAACAAATGACGATCGACCATTGGCAAGGCTGAATGCAAGTTTCCTTTCGCGAGTTTGATCCCTTTGATGTCTGGTTTTGGGTTGAGTTCAGCAATTACCCGTCCGAACTGGAAAAACAGTATATCGAGGAGGTGTTCAACTCCTGGTTTTTCCTGGGTAAATTGGGGGGCTTCAATGCGGAGAATCTCCAGGTGCAGGATACTGGTTTGGATCTCAGCTATATGGAATATGACGAGGGCAATGCTGAGGAGAGTTTGATGGCTCTCATGCATAACATGGGTGATTTTGAATATGAGGGCAATTGGGGCCGGTGCTGGTTTGACCTGGGCACCAGCGATGCGATCGCCCTGGATGTCTTGATCAATGCCCTGCAACAGTTCAGCAAGGATTATGTGACAATCGAGCAGCTCATTCTTGGCGGCCAGAACGAAGATTGGCCGATCACTGGGAGCCGCAGCCGCGCCCGATTTGCAGATGAAAATTAGGGTGGGCCATTTTATCCAAAGCCAATCAAGGGGTCTGAGTCACTAAGGCTTGCGTTAGTTAACAACTTCTGAGGTCGGGTTCTAAAATTCGCCTAAGATTGCTGTTGATGGGCTGGTAACCGATGGGACCATGCAAAGCAAAAGCTTCCCGATGGACCAGGCGCAGCAATTTCGGGAATTGCAGATGCAACTCCGCGATCGCTGGCAAACGCTGGAAACCTTTGACCTGAGCAGTGCCGATATTCTGGTAGTGCCCTCCCTCAGCCTGGATCAACGGGAATTGAAGAAGGTGGAAGGCTTTCATCACTATGAAGAGCGGCTCCTCTTTTCCTTGATTCGCCTGCGGAATCCCCAGACCCGTCTGGTTTACGTCACCTCTCAACCCCTCCATCCCAGCATCATTGACTACTATCTCCAGTTGCTACCGGGTATTCCCTTTTCCCATGCCCGCGATCGCTTGCTCCTGTTTTCCACCTACGATTCCTCCCTCAAACCCCTGAGCCAGAAGATCCTGGAACGGCCTCGCCTGATCGAGCGCATTCGCCAATCCCTGCGGCAGCAGTCTTACATGATTTGTTTTAACTCCACCACCCTGGAGCGGGATCTGGCTCTGCAGCTTCAGGTGCCCCTCTATGCCCTGGACCCGGCCCTGCTTTATTGGGGGACGAAGAGCGGCAGTCGGCAGATTTTCACCGAATGTGGCATTCCCCTCCCTGCCGGGAGTGGGCTGACCTGGAGCGTGGAGGAACTGGCGATCGCAGCGACAGAACTGTGGGAACAAAGGCCAGCTCTGCGTCGGATGGTGATTAAGTTGAATGAAGGGTTTTCGGGCGAGGGGAACGCCATGCTAGACCTGCGCCCAGTCCAGAGCGATCTGACCGAAGCCACGACCCAGAAGGAACGGGTGTCGTTGATGCGAGGCCGGTTTCTCCATCTGGGCTTCCAGGCCAAGGGGGAAACCTGGGAGAATTTCTCCAGCCGGATTCCAGAATTGGGTGCGATCGCAGAGGAGTTCATCGAGGGGCAGGAAAAACGATCGCCGAGCGTGCAGGGCCGCATTGCCCCAACGGGGGAGGTGGAAATCCTTTCCACCCACGATCAGATCCTCGGAGGACCGGATGGGCAAATTTACCTGGGTTGTCGATTTCCGGCAGAGGAGTCCTACCGACTGCGTTTGCAAGAACTGGGCCGTCGGGTAGGTAAGAATCTGGCGGAGAAGGGAGCGATGGAGCGCTTTGGCGTGGATTTCCTGACCGTGCGTCGTCCTGGGATAGAAAGTCTGGAATGGGACATCTCTGCGATCGAAATTAACCTGCGCAAAGGGGGAACGACCCATCCCTTTATGACCCTGCGCCTACTCACCAATGGCCGCTATGACCTATCCAGTGGCCTGTTCTACAGTCAGCAGGGGCGCTCCAAATATTACATTGCCACTGATAATTTGCAGAAAGAGCGGTATCAGGGCTTATTGCCCAATGATCTAATGGATGTGATTGCCCATCACCAACTCCATTTTGATTCTGGGACTGAGACAGGAACTGTGTTTCACCTGATGGGGTGTCTGTCTGAGTTCGGTAAGCTGGGCGTAACCAGCATCGGCAACTCTCCCCAACAAGCTGAGGAAATCTACAATAAGGTGGTTAAAGTTCTAGATGACGAGACCCAGCATCGGGCCAACCATCCCGCCTGGATGTCCCCCCCGGAACTACCCATTACCTGGAGAGGACGGGAATGATGGGTTGCAGACGTTGTATGATGCTGTTGCCTTTGGAGACTTTCAACTGATGCTGTCTAAAGACACCTTGTTTGCCCTATCCCTGTTTCCCTATCTGGGGTTCCTCTGGTTTATGACCCGCTCTCGCCAGGTGCCCCGGTTGGCTCTGGTCGGTTTTTACATGACCCTGGTTTTTGTCGCCATCACCATCCCTGCCGGGATTTACGCCAGGGTGAAGTATGGTGCAGCCCTGGCCAATGTGGATTGGCTCCACGGGGGGGCAGAATTTTTTCTTACCCTGTCCAATATTCTGGTGGTCCTGGGCTTCCGGCAGGCAATCTTACAGCAGCGACAAGAATTATCAGATATCAAGAAATCCTGACTTCCGGTTCTAGACGTTTAGTTGAACTTGTTTAGCCAACATCCGCTCATCGCAACATGAACGGCGAAAACTCGTTAGAGCAGGTAATCCGGGAAGAAAATACACCTACCTCTCTACCAGTGCTGACGATCGGGAGCGTCCATCGGCTGAGTGAGCGCGAATACCGGGAAGACTGTGCTGTTAGCATTGCTGAAATTGCCCTGGAAATCGACAACTATTTAGGGGCAGGTCGGCTCTTTATTCCATGGATGACGAGGGGTTAGTCAATATTGTTAGTCCAACCAATTGTTGAATGGACATGGACCATAATATTTTGTCTCTTGAGTTGCAAAGATTGTCGCCGTCCAGGCAGCCCAAACGCGATAAAGTTCCGATTTGAAATCAAATCGCAGACTTGATTTCTCCCCTCCGCACTCCCCGTTATGATAAGTGTATTCACGGGTATCATGTCCGCGATCCCATACTCGGCTCTATGAGTTACTGCCTTAATCCTGACTGTGTTGAGCCTCAAAACCCTCTGCCAGCAAAGTTTTGCCAATGTTGTGGGTCCCTGTTGCTGCTGAAGGAGCGTTATCGAGCCCTCTTGCCGATCGGAGAGGGAGGATTTGGCAGAACCTATGTGGCTGTGGATGAACATCGGTTACAGACTCGCTGTGTAATCAAGCAATTTGTGCCCCAGACGCTGGGGTCCAATACTCTCCGACAGGCTTCCCTCGATCGGGCCATTCGGCTGTTTAATCAGGAGGCCATGCGACTGGATGAACTGGGGGAGCATCCCCAAATCCCGACGCTGCTCGCCTATTTTGAGCAGGAGAAACGACTATACCTGGTGCAGCAGTTCATCGAAGGCTATAACCTGTTTCAAGAGCTGCATCTGCGCGGTCCCTTCAATGAACCGGAAATCCGCTCCCTGCTTGCCGATCTGCTGCCGGTCCTGACCTTTATCCATGAACGGAATGTGATTCACCGGGATATTAAACCGGCCAATATCATCCGCTCTAAGGGAAGCAAACAGTTGGTACTGATTGACTTTGGAGTGGCCAAGCAACTATCCACTTCTCCCCTGACCAAGGCGGTGGGGACAAAAATTGGCACAGAGGGCTACGCGCCGATCGAACAATGGCGGGGAGGCAAAGCCTATCCGGCCAGTGACCTCTATAGCCTGGGTGCAACTTGCGTTCATCTGCTGACAAGGGTCAAGCCCGACAGCCTGTTTGATCCGATGGCCGGTCGCTGGATCTGGCGAGATCATCTGGCAAGTATGGGGGTCAAGATCAGCGATCGCCTGGAACAGATTCTGGACAAACTACTCAAAGATGCAGTCGTAGAGCGGTATCAATCTGCCAGTGAAGTCCTGCGGGAACTGGACGCGATCGATGGATTGCCCCCCGCCCCACCCCGTCCCCTCGCAGCGCCAGTCCCCCCTCTCCCCGATTACAATGGCCCCCCGTCTGGGCAATTCTGGCAAAACTATCAGACGCTGGTGGGGCACACCGATCGGATTCGCGCCATTGCGATCAGTCCAGATGGAAAACGGCTGGCCAGTGCTAGCAGCGATAAAACAATCCGGCTCTGGGATCTGGAAACTTCCACATTCCTCCATAGCCTGACCGATCATATCGGCGCAGTTCATGCCGTGCTGATTCACCCTAATCGGCAGATCCTGCTCAGTGGGAGTAGCGATAAAACGATCCGGCTCTGGCACCTGGAGAAGGGGAAACTTCTGCATACCTTTGTAGACCATATTAATTGGGTCAATGCGCTGGCCCTGGAAACCAGAGGACAACTTCTGGTCAGCGGCAGTGACGATCGAACCGTTCGCATCTGGGATTTAAAAACTGGCACCCTGATGCAAACCCTGACAGGGCACACAGGCCCTGTGCATGCAGTTGCGATCAGCCCCGATGGGCAGGTCCTGGCCAGTGGTAGCGGCGATCGAACGGTGCGACTCTGGCAATTGGAATCAGGCCAGAGCCTGGCCACTCCGATTCGCCATGCCAGCCGCATCAACTCGGTTGTGATCAGTCCCAACGGCCAAATTCTGGTCAGCGGGGGCGATGACAGCACCATCAAGGTCTGGAATCTCAAAACGAATCAGATGATGCATATCCTGACAGCCCATTCTGATGCCGTTTCTTCCCTGGCCATCAGTGCAGATAGTCGGAGCCTGATCAGTGGGAGCCACGATACCACCGTTAAAGTTTGGGAGCTGGCTTCTGGTAAACTCATTCACACCCTGAATGGACATAGCTGGTGGGTGAATGCGGTTGCGATCAGTCCCAATGGCCAAATCATTGCCAGTGGCAGTGCCGATAAGGTGATTAAGCTGTGGCGGATCAGCCGATAGGCGGATACTCTGACAGATTTTTTTAATATCAGGGAATTATTGATCAGGGTCCGGTGTTACAGGGGACACGACCCAACCCGATGAACAACCAAGGCAGCTTAACTGAATTGCCCTGGTTGAGCTAAAACATCGAGAAATTGGTTATTATACCGATTCAAAACTAAAGGGCTTGTAGGCAAGGGAGACGTTGCCCACAATGCCTGTGCTGAACGCCTGGGTTAGAATCACAATCCGGAATAAGGTCTGAGTTCAGAGATATGCTTTTTGAATAACGTTGGGGGAGATGGTGTTGTTACACAAACGAGCCGGGTTTGATTCGGGTCGAGCCACCAAAATACTGAGTGGGTTGTTGCTGGGGTTCTGGTTCCATTTGACAGTGGCGCTCTTACCAGCCGCCGCCAGGACAGTCCTTGGCGTGGTCCGTAGTCCAGATAATGCGACTCAATGGTCAGATATCGTCGATCGTCTAAGAGAGATGGGGACAGCCTATCAGACGATCGACCTGCAACAGCTCCAGCGGCCTCAGGACCTGGAGGGCATCACGGTCATCTTCCTGCCCAACCTCAAAGGTCTGACGAAGGAACAGGTGCAACTGTTCCAGGACTGGGTCAGTCAGGGAGGACGGATCATTGCCAGTGGCCCGATCGGGAATAATGCCTCCCCGTCGATCAGCCAGACCCTGCAGGCTCTGAAAGTAACTTACGCTGCCCCCACTACCGATAAAGGCGGGTTCGATAGTCGCTGGTTAAAGACCGTTCTGGAACAAAATGAACCTGGGGCTGTAACCCCTACCCCCCCAAGGGTCAGTCCGGCAACGGCAGGGGCGGCGATAGCTGGAACCTGGCCTGTGGAGACCAAGACCACCTCAACTGGGGGCAAGCCCTGGTCGATGGACGAGGAGATACCGGTTTCAGAAGACCCGGCAGAACAGGTGGCCCCTCCCGGCGCTGAAGTCACAGCAGGGCCATTGCCGATCAATGCCCTGGATGCGATCGCCCTACGGCAAGAGCTGGAAAATCTGATTGGTCGGGTGGAAAGTGCCCTTTTGGCGGTCAATGCTGCGGCTGCAAATCCAGCCAATCTCCAATCTTCCCAATTGAAGGCGATGACGATCGCCCCCACCGCCGCTGATCAGGCATCTCCCGCAGGGGCTAACGCTTTGGCCACAGCCCGCCAGTTGATTCGAGCCTTTTCTGAATCCGTCGAGCAGGGTGATTATGCCATGGCTCGCCGTCAGTGGCTGCAGGCCCGGCAATTGTTATGGGACAGCTATCCCCTGGATCAGCCCTTTGCCCAACCTGAAATCCGCGCTGTTTGGCTTGATCGGGGCACCATTGTTCAGGCAGGCTCCGAAAAAGAACTGGCGCTCATGTTCGATCGCCTGGCCGCCGCCCGGATCAACACCATTTTCCTGGAAACGATCAATGCCGGTTACCCCATCTATCCCAGCAAGATCGCTCCCCGACAGAACCCCCTGACTAAAGGCTGGGACCCACTGGCAGCAGCGGTCAAACTGGCCCATGAGCGGGGGATGGAATTGCATGCCTGGGTTTGGGTATTTGCCGCTGGCAATCAGAAGCACAATAAACTGGTGCAGCTCCCGGTTAGCTATCCCGGTCCCATCCTGGAAGCCCATCCAGATTGGGCCAACCGGGATAATCAGGGTAGGATTGTCCCTCTTGGTCAGAACAAACCCTTTCTGGACCCGGCTAACCCTGAGGTGCGAGCCTATTTGCTCCAGATCTTCACCGAAATTGCCACCCGTTATGAGGTGGATGGTCTCCATTTGGACTATATTCGCTACCCCTTCCAAGATCCCAGTGCCGATCGGACCTATGGCTATGGAATGGCCGCCCGCCAGCAATTCAAACGCCTGACCGGGGTGGATCCGATTACCCTGTCGCCCCGTAATCCGGATCGATCGGCCCAGATGCTGTGGCAACAGTGGACTGATTTTCGTACCCAGCAGGTGAACAGTTTTGTGGCAGAGGTGGCCCAGACCCTGCGGCCAAAGCGGCCCCGCCTGATCCTGTCAGCGGCAGTCTTTCCCATTTCAGAATTTGAGCGTTTGCAGAAGCTGCAACAGCAATGGGAAGTCTGGGCCAGGGAGGGCAATGTAGACCTGATTGTGCCCATGTCCTATGCCGCCGATACCAATCGCTTTCAGCGAATTGTGCAGCCCTGGCTGATGCAGGTGGATCTGGGTGGGGCTCTGGTCATGCCCGGTATCTACCTGTTTAAGTTGCCCGAGTTAATGACGATCGACCAGATTCAGGCGATTCGCAATCTTTCGGGGGGTGGATATTCTCTGTTTGCCATGCAGCACTTCAGCGATCGGCTGCAGTTGATTTTCAGTCAGACTCAGAAGCTCCCCCAACCCATTCCCCAGGAACCGATTCCCTACCGCCAACCCTTTGCCACAGCCGCGATCCGGTATGCCGGGTTGCAACGAGAGTGGGAATTCCTGATTACAAGAGGCAAATTGCGGTTTCGGGAAAAGGAATTAGTGAATTGGCGTACCCAGTCAGAAGCCGTAGCAGTCGCTTTGAGCCAACTGGCAGAACAACCGACCCCAGCCCATCTAGATCGGGCCATGGAACTGACAGGTGAATTTCGGGGTCAGTTTCGAGACTTACTGCGCCTGCCTGCTCTGGGACAGTCCTATCAGGTCAATACCTGGGAAAACCAGTTGACTGCCATCGATCGCCTGCTGCAATATGGCAAACGCACTGCCTTCCGCAGTTAGGCGTGGCATCATGCTACCTCCGCTCTATCACGAGTCCTACAGAGAATTCCAGCGCCTGTTAACCGGCTTGCAAGATCAGGTGGTCCAGGCCAATCCCGATCGGGTCAGGCTACAGGCGGAATTTCTCAAGGTCCAGCAATTCTTTCAACTGCAAATCCTGACCCTTAATCCGGGGGATGGGGCGATCTCCCAGCGGTTGCAAGCCCTCCAGACTGAAACCAATAAGCAACTGCGGTTGCTCGCTGTGGATATTTCGTTTCTACAGGCGGCTCGCCAGCCCGCCACCACCCAGCAACGGCAGGCCCAGATCCGCGATCGGTTGACGACCCTGGCGGGCTACTGTGAGGTTGTACTGCAGGGGAAGGCATGATCTTTCCCTGGCCTTAACCTTTTCCGGTACCCTATATCCTGTACCTTCATCGAAGTCAGCCATGCATTGTCCCAAAGACCGGAAGATACTCCTGGTGAACAGTCAGATCAGTGGTGATCTCGCAGTCAAATGTTGCCCAGACTGCAAAGGCACCTGGATTCCGGCTGAACAATACGAGGCATGGCAGGCCAGACAACCTCAGAGCAATCAGGACGTTTTCCCGGAAACCCTGGATGTGGAGTATGTTCAGTCTCCCTTTGATGCCAAAGGAGGGCTGTGTCCTGATTGTAGGCATTACCTGTCTCGGGCCAGGGTGGGACTGAAGACGCCCTTCTACGTAGAACGCTGTCTGGAGTGCGGCGGCATCTGGTGCGACTATGGGGAGTGGGAGGTGCTGGAAAAGCTGGGCCTCCATACTTCAATTCAGCGGTTATTTTCCAGTGAGTGGCAGGCCAGGGCCAGGGAGCGGGAGCATCTCTCCCAGGAGCGGCAAGCCATGATCGATAAGTTGGGTCAGGAACTGGCTGATCAGGTGTTTGGTCTGGCCGATGCCCTGCAGGATCACCCGAATGGAGATTTTGGGGTAGCTTATCTCATGCGTCGCTTCGATCGGCCTGTGTCCACGGAGAATAGGTGACCAGAATTATCGAGATCCGGCACAACCTGCCGTCATTCTGGGGGCAACTGTTGGAGTCCCGGCCTGGACTGGAATCATCACAACAAACTCTGAGCCCTCACCGGGGATAGAGGTGACATCCAATGTGCCACCATGTTTATCCACCACAATAGAGTGGGCAATTGCCAATCCCAACCCAGTGCCCCTGCCCACGTCCTTCGTTGTGAACAGGTGGTTGAAGATCTTTTGTTGTACCTCAGGGAGGATGCCAATTCCGTTATCCCGAATGCGAATGACGACAGATCGCCCCTGGTCAGAGAGTTCGGTTTTGATTGTAATCTGGTTGGGCGTTGTGCTGCTCGCCTCAGGGGTGAGGCCCTGATTCCCATCCTCCAGAGCATCGATCGCGTTGGCCAGCAGATTCATGAAGACCTGATTGAGCTGGCCAGCGTAACATTCGACCTCCGGTAAGGCCCCATAGTCCTTGATCACCTGAATTTCAGGACGGTCGTCATTGGCCCGGAGACGATGCTTGAGGATCAGCAGCGTACTCTCGATACCGTCATGCAGGTTAAAGCGAACAGGACGATCGCTGTCTGTTCGGGAGAAGGTGCGCAAACTGGTGCTGATGTTTTGAATTCGCCGCAACCCTTCCTGAGTTGAGTCCAGCAGCTTGGGCACATCTGCCCGCAGGTAGTCCAGATCGATCTCCTCGATCGCGGCCTGAATGGCTGTTCCCGGCTGTGGGCAATGTTCCTGGTAAAGATGAAGCAGATTGAATAAATCCTGCAGATAGCCGCTCAGGTGACTGATATTCCCACTGACAAACCCAAGGGGGTTATTAATCTCATGGGCCACCCCCGCAACTAAATTGCCGAGAGCTGACATTTTCTCACTTTGCACCATCTGCATTTGTGAGGTTTGCAGGTTTTGCAAAGCCTGGGTCAGGTCAGCAGTCCGCTGGGCAACCTGTTCCCCTAGGGTTTTCGTGAGTTTCCGCAATTGCAGATGGGTTTTCACCCGCGCCAGCACTTCAGCTTCCTGAAAGGGCTTGGCAATGTAATCGACAGCTCCCAGATCAAATCCTTTGATCTTGTTTTCGGCATCGGAAAGGGCCGTCATGAACAGGATAGGAATGTCCTGGGTTTTGGGGTCTGCTTTTAGCAGGCGGCAGGTTTCAAACCCACTGATACCGGGCATCATCACATCCAGCAAAATCAGGTCGGGCAGGCGATGTTGGAGTTGCTTGATGGCCCGTTCGCCACTGATGGCGATCGCCACTTCAAAGCCAGCATCGGCCAGGGCATCTGAGATTACATCCAGGTTGGCAGGGGTGTCATCAACAATCAGAATCAGCTCAGAAGATTGAGAGGCCATAGGTTGTGCCAGAAAATTGCTCAGAGGGTTGGTATTAATGCAGTATGGGGATGGACCTGAGGGAGAAAGGGCCATGGTCAACCTTTTTGGCCCTGAGATTGCCCCCCACTTACGGCAGGAATTGTCCAAACAGTTGTTCGAGTTCTTCGGCCTGAAAAGCCTGGGCAAGTTGGATCACCTGCTGCAGGAAAGCTTGCATCTCTGGACTATTGGTTTCCAATTCTCTGGCAGCTTCGATCAACGTCTTCAGTCGTCCCTGCTGAGCCATCTCCAGAAAAACTTGCAGGGTATCCCGATCGGGAATTCCTGCAGACTCACGGGTCAAAGCGGGAGCAATGGCCATCTCTGGTGTGGAGGGAGCTACCTCTTGCGTCTGGTAGATCCAGGTGAGATTGAGATGTTGTTGCAACTGTTGGAATAACTCATCGGCCTGAACCGGTTTGGCCAGGAAGTCATCGCCACCAGCCTCGATACTTTCCTGCCGGTCCATGTCGGAAACCGAGGCAGAGGAAACAATTACCTTTAGATGCCGCAGTTGGTCATCCTGACGCAATGTTTTCAGCATCTCAAAGCCATCCATGACGGGCATGGCCAGGTCGGTGATGATCAGATCGGGCTGGGCTGCGGCTTTTTCCAGCCCCACTTGACCATTTTCCGCTTCAACCAGGTTAAAGCCCAGGGGCTCCAGCAGGCTGACCAGAACAGAACAATTTTCCCAGCGATCATCGACGATCAGGATTGTGCGGCGATCGCCCTCATATCCCACCAGGACTCGACCTGATTCGGTGCTGCTATCTCTCACCCAGTCTGTAGCCAGGGGCAATCTGACCTCGAAGGAAAAATCACTGCCGACTCCTGGCTGGCTCTTGAGCTGAATCTCTCCCCCCATGAGGGCAACAATCTGGCTGCTGATCGCCAGTCCCAGGCCAGTGCCTTCAGATTGGCGGGTACGATCGCCCACCTGCTCAAAGGGCTTAAAGATCGCCTCAATTTGATCCGGTGCAATTCCCACTCCTGTATCTGCAATCGTGAAGCGCAGGTGCGCTGCCAGAGGATCCGATGCGGGCGTAGACACCGGATGATCTAAAACCTCAACTTTGAAAATAACGGAGCCTTTATCCGTGAATTTGGTTGCATTGCCCAGCAGGTTAATCAGCACCTGGCGCAACCGTTTCTCATCGGCATACACCGCTGCCGGTAAGCTGGCATCGGGAGCGTAGATAAACTCCAGGTGCTTTTGTTCAGCTCGGATCCGGCAAATCTCGACCACACTCTGCAGAAAGGCAGGCAAGTAGACGGGAGCGGGATGGAGTTCCAGCTTGCGGGCTTCGATTTTGGACAGGTCGAGGATATCGTTGATCAGGGTCAGCAGATGGGATCCGCACTGGTGAATAATCTGAATCCCCCGCTGCTCTTTTTCTCCCCAGGTTTTGGAGCGAGTGAGGATCTGGGCATAACCAAGAATGCCATTCAGGGGAGTCCGGAGTTCATGGCTCATGTTCGACAGAAACTCGCTCTTGGCCTGGTTGGCAGCATCGGCAGCCAGTTTAGATTTTTTCAGTTGGGCCTGCTCCGAGGATTGCACATAGGCCAGCACCCCAATTAGGGTTCCGGTCAACATCAGGACCACAAAAGCAATCCCATCCAGAAGCCGCAGTTGGACTTCAATGTTCTCACGGGGAATCACCAGGGCCACTGACCAGTTGGCTTCTTTCAGGGGCAAAAAAGCGACGTACTTGTCAACCCCATCTAAAGTAACCCGTTCAATGCCCGTTTTCCGATCGACCATCCGCTGACTGATCATAGCCAGGGCTGAATCATTCGACTTGATCAGACTCGGGGCAGGCTTTTCCAGGGTGGACATGAGGGCCGAGTTGGGGTGAACAATCGCTTCCCCTTTAGAGTTGAGCGCAAAGGCATAGCTGCCATTCCCGTATTTCAGATCCCCCACGACGTTCGTAATTTTTTCAATGCCGACAGGGGCATTCACCACGCCGATCGGTTGTCTGGATGCAGCTTGAGGAGGGCCAGACCAGATCGGTGCTGCGAAGACAATGATATGCCTGCGGTTGACCCGTGACAGCATTGGGTCCATGACGGTCGGTTCTCCTGCCATTCCCCGCTTAAAGTGAAGCCGATCCTTCAGATTGATGTTGGTACGTCCCTTGAGCAGATTGAAGAACTCACCCTCGGAGTCGATAATCCCCAGGAGAGGTTCAAAGGATTTGAGGCGCTGATATTCTGCTTCAAAATGGGGGGTGATCGTGGTCCAGTTCATCGTTCTGGTGATGGGAATGCTTGCGATCGCCTCAGTCTCGGACTTCCTCAGAGCAATCCACTTGTCAATTTCATCTGCACCACGACTGACCTTCAAAAATGCATTTTCCTTCAGATTTTCGAGGGTGGCATTACGGACAACTTGATAGCTAAAGTAGGCTGCTACGCCCACAACCAGGGTTGTGCCCCCAACGATGAGACGGGTGAGCAAACTGCGGGAGGGCTTGACTGTTTTTTGGGAGGTCAATAACTGGGATCCCAAAACTATGGGTTCATCAATTTTTGGGGAGTTCGATAGCATGAGACTAGGCTTAGGAATGAGGATTAAATAACATCACCAAACTTCTGCTTGCCCTCACCTCCCTCTCCCGACAGAAGAGGGGCAGGGGGTGAGGGCTGAAACTCTCGGAATCATTAAATTCAGGATCCTCAGTTGAGGAAAAAGCGCTGTTATCTCCTAGGATGCCCATCCACCCTCCCAGGCTAACGACATCATTGGCTCTTGATGTATTACTGGTAGAATTCCCGAAAGATGTCCTGGCTGATAGATATCGTTGCCCGGTGAGAGGGTTGTTCAATGAGCAACCTTGCCACAGTTCATCCCTCACAGGGTTGATTTTGTCATGGCCCCTGGCTGTGACACAGCCATAGATAATAAGAAGGTTCAGGTTTGGGATAATCATCATTTATGGATGAAGCCTTGCTGCAAATTCAGAATTTACGGGTGGCTTATCCCAACCGTCAGTCGGCTGGGATGACTCACCAGCCTGCCATACTGAACTGGGCCATAGATGATGTCTCCCTCACCCTGCAACCAGGGGAGAAACTGGGCCTGGTGGGGGAGTCGGGCTGTGGTAAATCCACCCTGGGACGGGCCATCCTGCGCCTGTTACCCGCTTCAAGCCATATTGAAGGCCAGATTCAGTTTTGGGGTCAATCTGTGGTTGATTTCTCCCCGGAGGAGCTACGCCGTTTTCGGGGAGAAGTGGTGGCCCTGGTGTTTCAGGACCCGATGACGCGTCTGAACCCGACAATGACGATCGGGGACCACTGTATCGAAACCCTGCAGGCTCACCAGCCCCAGTTGACCTACCGACAGGCCAAAGGGCAGGCGATCGCCACCCTGGAGGCTGTGAACATTCCGGCCAACCGCTGGTCCCAGTACCCCCATGAGTTCAGTGGCGGCATGCGGCAGCGGGTGGCGATCGCCCTGGCTCTGTTACTGAATCCAAAGCTGATTGTGGCAGATGAACCCACCACCAGCCTGGATGTCACCATTTCGGCCCAAATTCTGCAGGAGTTGACCCGTCTCTGCGCTGAACGGCAGATGGGGCTGATGCTGATTTCCCATGACCTGGCGATGGTGGCCGAATATTGCGATCGCATGGCGGTCATGTACCAGGGCAAACTGGTGGAACTGGAGACCACAGAAACGATCCTGCACCATCCCCAGCATGCCTATACCCAGGCTCTGCTGCAGTCGGCCCTGCATCTGCAACGGAGTGCTGAGGCTAACCAGCAGACGGCCCCGGCACTGGAGCAAGGGGAGCCTTTACTGCGACTGCAGAATTTGAAGCAATATTACTCCCTGGAACAGAATTTTATGGCTCGCCTTCTGTCCGGGCCAGCTCCTGCAATCAAGGCAGTAGATGGGATTGATCTGGACCTGTATCCGGGGGAAATTCTGGGGTTGGTGGGGGAATCAGGTTGCGGCAAGAGCACCCTGTCCCGCACCATCCTGCAACTGATCCGGCCCACAGCCGGGAAGGTAGAATTCCTGGGGCAATCCCTGACGGACCTCTCCCGCCAGGAGATGCGGCAGCAGCGCCGCCAGATGCAGATGGTGTTTCAGGATCCCCATGCCTGCCTAAATCCGATGATGACGGTGGGACGGGCGATCGCCGATCCTCTGCTGATCCATGGCTTAGCCGATGCCGCCGCAGCCCAGAGACAGGCCCTGGAGATGCTGGAACGGGTGGGGCTAACCCCCGTGGAAGACTACAGCCAGCGCTATCCGGCAGAACTTTCGGGGGGGCAGCAACAGCGGGTGGCGATCGCTCGAGCCCTGATTACCCGTCCCCAATTACTGATCTGTGATGAACCCGTCAGCATGCTGGATGCCACGATTCAGGCTCAGGTGCTGGCGCTAATGCTGGCGCTCAAGCAGGAGTTCAATCTCACCTACCTGTTCATTACCCATGATCTCTGGGTAGCCCGCTTCTTCTGCGATCGGATCGCGGTCATGCATGGAGGCCAGATTGTGGAATTGGGACCCACCCAGGATCTCTTTACTCGCCCCCAGCATCCCTATACTCAGACCCTGCTTCAGGCAGCGCCCTTACTGGTCCGCAGTCGGGAGCTGTAGAACCTGTCAGGCAGCATCAAGCAACGGCTGAGGTGTCGTTGGTGTAAAGCAGTGCCCGCTTGGGACCGTGGATCGGATCTTCGACAATAATCGTCTGGTCGCGGCTAGCTCCCAGAGAGACGATCGCGATCGGCACTTCCATCAACTCGGCCAGAAACTTGAGGTAGTCGAGAGCTTGTTGGGGTAGGTCTTCCAGATTCCGACATTGTTCCGTAGATTGCTTCCACCCCGGCATCGTTTTATAAACGGGCTTACAGAGGGCCAATCGGCGGGAATCACTGGGGAAATCCTGGCAGATCTGGCCATCAATTTCGTAAGCCACACAGACCTTAATTTCATCCATCTCATCCAGCACATCCAGTTTGGTAATGGCCAGACAGTCAAGACCATTAATCCTCACGGCATACCGACCAATAACGGCATCAAACCAGCCGCAGCGACGCTTCCGGCCCGTCGTGGTCCCAAATTCTGCCCCCCGATCGCAGAGCAATTCGCCCAGCATGCCATCCAGCTCTGTGGGGAAGGGTCCCTCACCGACCCGAGTGGTATAGGCTTTGGCAACGCCAATCACCCGATCGATCATCGTCGGACCCACCCCAGCTCCAATGCAAGCTCCTCCCGCTACCGGATTCGAAGACGTGACATAGGGATAGGTGCCGTGATCCAGGTCCAGCAGGGTGCCCTGGGCTCCCTCGAACAAAATGTTGCGTCGCCGCTGCACCGCCTCGTAAATCTTCAGGGAGCAATCAACTACATGGGGTCGGAGTCGCTCGGCGTAGCCCAGATACTCTTCTGTAACGGCTTCCGGGTCCAGGGAGGGGAGATTGTAAAGCTTTTCTAAAATCACATTTTTGGCTGCGATCGTCCAATGCAGTTTCTCTGCCAGGGACTCCCCATCCATCAGGTCCACCATCCGAATCCCACTACGCTCTGATTTGTCCGCATAGGTGGGACCAATTCCTCGGCCTGTGGTGCCAATCCGCCTTGCGCCCCGGCGCTCCTCCGCAGCCTGATCGATTAGCCGATGGTAGGGCATCGTCACATGGGCTGTCTCAGAAATCATTAAATTCTGGGTTGAGACGTTCAGAGCGGCCAACTGATCGAGTTCAGCGATCAATCCTTTGGGGTCAACCACTGTCCCGGAACCAATAATGCAGTCCGTGTCTGGATATAGAATCCCCGAGGGAATCAGGTGCAGCTTGAAGGTCTGATCTTTGACTACGACCGTGTGACCGGCATTCACCCCCCCCTGGTAACGAACCACCACATCTGCGGATTTACTCAGCAAGTCTGTGATCTTGCCTTTTCCTTCATCGCCCCACTGGGCACCGATTACGATTACGTTAGCCAAGGGTGTCTCAAATGCCAAACTCACAAATTATCATTATCAGCAAGCAACTTTCAGCATGTCAACTCAGACACATGAGATTGTTAAGCCTTTGTTGCAAACTCAAGGCGCCAAGCCAACCGTTGTGGCTGAATATTACTTTTTGTATAGAGAGGGTGGCGAGGCTGTCCGATCTGGGTCAGGCCCAAGCAGTAAGCTGCCTGATTCGGGGATAACAATTCCAGGACTGCCTGATGTCGGTTTTTCCAGGTTCCCCGATTTCCCCAGGCCAGAATGGTCCTCTGAGATCGCCCGATCGCTTGCATCAGGTACTGATCATTTTCCGCACCGATCGGATCCTGCACCTGCCGTAATTGCAAGGGGTCTGTTGCCCGATAGGCAAACAGGTTCACTACTTCCAGGGAGGCAAACCCCCACGATCGGGCAAAGCCCAGACAGCGCCGGATGGTTGGATCGTTCTGGGTGGCATCGGCTGTACTGGGATTCAAGAGGATGAAACAAAGTCGAGAATTGCCCTGTTCCCATGCTCGCCAGAGGGTATAGCGGTAGGTGGCTGTAGCGTCGAAAATAGCTCCCATACTCACAATTTTTTCAAATACAGGCAGTGGCGAATGCCCCGGCTCAGAGGAGTCGTGAGGGCATCGATCTCCTCCAGGGTCGCCTGCTGCTGTTCCAGGACAGGGGCGAGGGTCACCGCTTCCCCATCGGTCCATTGACCCCGATAGAGAACGGCGACTCCGCCCGTTCGCAAAAACGGCAAGGCATACTCAGCGCAGGCAATAGCCGATCCTACAGCTCGAATTAGGGCCAGATCATAGCTCGATTGATAGGGCGATCGCCGATTAAGGATCTCGGCTCGATCGTGGAGGGTCTGGACGGTTTTCAGCTCCATGCGGGCAATCAGGGCTTTGAGAAAATCGATCTTTTTTCGGGTGCCGTCCACAAGGGTCACAGACCAGGTGGGACAGGCGATCGCCACCGGGAGGCCCGGAAACCCTCCTCCCGTGCCAATGTCAATCACCTTCTGGGGGGGCAAGGAGGATGACAGAAAGCGGCGTACCCCCACCAGGGAATCCCACAGGTGCTTTTCCCAAAATTCTTCAGGTTCAGTAATGCGAGTCAAATTGAGGGACTGGTTCCCTTCCAGGAGCAGGTCGTAAAGCTGTTGAAACTGCTGCACCTGATCAGAATCGGGTTGCCAGCCGATCGTCTCTTGCCAGATTGTCGTCAGGTTGGGAAGGGAAACAGGCATGGGAAGAGACTATCAGTGCAGGTTTTAAGGTACCACCTATTTTGTTCAATCAGATATGAATCATTTAATTAATGTTCTGTTGTCTAAAGTGAGCATTCACTCATTTTTATTGAAAAAAATCTTAGCGATGCTTTACATTACATAATGTAAGTTTAATTTTTAGGTTAGAAACACGGTCATGGTTGGATTTATCAAGGGTTTTTGGGGTTCAAACAATCAAAATGAAGCGTCTCAAGGGCAATCATCTGGTTCCTATTTCCTGAATGCGGATGAAGCAAAAACCATGGGCAACGTGGATTATATGCGTACTGCCAAAACTGTCCGACGCACCTTTCCCAGCTCCAAGGGCGAAATCGAAATCATTGAACAGATTTCTGCGGTTGAGAAAAAACAGGGAACAGAATTTTCAGCACCTTCTGAATCTGCTCCAGAGACCCCTGTCTCCATCAAGGATGAACGGGTTGCTGAGCGCCGCCAGACAGATACCAGCATGGACATGTTCCGGAATATGGCTCGGAGCATCAAGAAGTAAGGGCGCTGGGGCATAGCATGCCCCAAATCTGGACATCTGGGGTCCTCTTCTGGAACCGCGATTTTGAGTCGGAGCAGGATTCTCAGGAACTGATTAAAAAACTGAATAATAATGGAGCATGATGCAGGTCGTTGGCCTGCCAGTTCCTTCCAGGTCAATCTCTTGTGCGCTTCGACATTGTCACCCTTTTCCCCGATTTCTTTTCCTCTCCTCTCAGCTCAGGATTATTGGGGAAAGCTCTGGCCCGGCAGATTGCTGAGGTTCATCTGATCAACCCCCGCGACTTTACAACAGATAAGCATCATAAGGTAGATGACGAACCCTACGGCGGTGGGGTGGGGATGGTAATGAAACCGGAACCCATCTTTGCGGCTGTGGAATCCCTTCCAAGGCTGTCCCAGCAAGACGTAATTCTGTTTACGCCTCAGGGTAAGACAATGAACCAGCGGATGTTCGAGGAATGGACGACCTTCGACCAACTGGTGCTGATCTGCGGCCATTACGAAGGCGTTGACGAGCGCGTCCTGCATCTGGTCACGCGAGAGGTCTCCCTGGGGGATTTTGTCCTCACCTGTGGGGAAATTCCGGCTCTGACTCTGGTAAATGGAGTCATCCGGCTACTGCCCGGAACAGTAGGAAAAGTCGAATCTTTGAAAGCCGAGAGCTTTGAGGCTGGGTTGTTGGACTATCCCCACTACACCCGTCCGGCAATCTTTCGGGATTGGCCTGTGCCAGAGGTGTTGCTGTCGGGCAATCATGGGGCGATCGATCGCTGGCGGCAGGACCAGCAGATTGAACGCACCCGCGATCGTCGCCCCGATCTCTATGCCGAATGGGTAAGGAGCCAGAATCCCTAAAGCCTATTACGCCTTTGCAAAAGTAGTAGCGCGTCGCCTAATGTGCTGGGTAAAGAATCGCTGGCACAATTAGGACCTGACCTGGGAAGCATCAAACTATCCACGTCAGGTGCGTAAGCATCCCGACGAGCTGTTAGCCTCAAACCTTTTTGCTGAGGAGGTTTGGAGGAGGCGCGGTGTCCTCCAACGGGGGTGTAGGGGGCTGGCCCCCTGCAAAACAAGACCAACATTTTAAGCTTGCCATGCTAGGGGTTGGGTAGAGAAATCTGGCAAAATTTCCTACAAAATCCCCTCTGTCTCTTGTTCAATCAACCCAATTTCTGATTCGCTCAGGTGATACAGCTGATAGATTTGTCGATCGAGATCTTGCTGCAAGGTTTTCATCTGAGCCTGCCGATCGGAATCTTGCCCATAGCTATTCCTTTCTGTAAGCCTGAGAATTTTGCTGACAGATTCGGAAAAGAATACCTGTTCAGAAACAGAAATTTCTGGATAGGGCAGTCCCAGAATTTGCTGTGAATTAATCGAAAAGAAATTCCCTGCGATCCGGGCCGATCGATTTTGAATCGAAAAAATCCACTGGTATAAACGGGAATTTAATAGCCCCAAAAGATACAGAAAACTGTCTTTAATTTTGAGATTAATCTTGATCCCATAAATTCCAATAAAGACGGAACCTGTGGTGTCTAAAACAGCGGTAATGCGGGTATCATTGCCCCGGATTAAAATCTTGGGGGTTTCACAAAAGTCTCGCCAGCGTTGTTGAGAAATAATGCCGTCTCGATTTAAAAAATAAGGGGCTTCGATCAAATGACCGATCGTTCTCACCCGCTTCTGGGCATCAATGACATAGGGTTTGAGGTGGCCACAAACCAGGACCCGTAAGCCCTCATACTTGGAGGGAGGATCTGAGAGATCCTGTTCCGGCACAATATAGTTCTGCCAGCGATGGTAATCTCTGGCCCGAGGAGTACCGCAGAAGATCTGTTTGGGTTCCAAAACATGGTGCAGGGAACGGGTATGGGTGAGGATTTTTTCCAATACCCGAGCCTGCCCCGGAAGAGATAAGGAAATGCTGGTTCGATCGAGCAAAGATTGTTTGGGGAGCAAGACAGATTCGGCCCGATCTAGATCTGCCAAACAACTGGCAACCTTAGTTTTGACCCATTCAGTGTGACAATTCTTTTGCAGAATGGTAATCAACGGATAGGCAGCAGCCTGGAAAATATCCTGGGCTCTGGAAACATCCAAAAACTCCAGAATAGAATATTGCAACAGGAGTGCTCGCAGCTTTTCACCATAGGAACGAATGAGAAACTTATCAGGGGTAATATAAGCCAGAATCCCATCAGATTTCAGCAGCCGAATGCCTTGTTCAAAGAAAAGAATATAGGCATCGTAGTCTCCCTGGGCGGTCTCATACTGTTGTTTGAAATAAGATTTGAGGGCCGGATCCTGCTTATGAATTCTGATATAGGGAGGATTGCCAATCAGAATGTCAAAGTGATTTTGATCGTTCAGAACCGGCTCCAACAAAAAGTTGTGACAGCGAATGGTGCGTTGTAAATCCGGCAGGGGCTCGATCGGGTCTGGACGCTCCGCCTGTAAAGAGAGGCTGAGGCGTAATCGGGCCATTTCAACCGTCTGGGGATGAATATCCATACCGTGAATCGAGGCTTGCAGGGTATGGACCTTGAGTTGAAAGGCAGTCCGGGCGGTCTGCTGCCCCGGGGGCAAGTGGGGTGTCAGGGCAATACGGGTCTGGACAATGGCTTGCACCATGCCCAAAGCAAAGACACCTGTCCCGATCGCCGGGTCGCAGATTTTCAGGTCAGCCAGGGCACGATCCAGCACCAGCGCCTGCGGCATCAGAGCCCCCGTGAGCTGCTGTACCTCAAGCAACTGTTGCAGATCGGTGTATAGTTCGGCAGCAGTCAGGGCTGGGGTAGGAGAGAGCAGACTAGCCAGATAGGGGATCAGACTTTGACGGCACATGTAACGGACGATCGGCCAGGGGGTAGAGAAATTACCCCGCAATCTCCGTTGAGATGAAACCAGGGGAAGTTCAAACACCTCACCTAGAATGGCAGGCGTGAGGGTCAAAGGGGTAGGGGCAGTTTCTTCCCGCAGCACAAAAGTATATCGATCGAGGAGCCGTTCAATCTCCCTGCCGATCTGATCCCCCATCGGGGTTTCCTGTGCGGAACTGATCCCCGTAAAGCGGTGCAGCAGGATCTGCCCCATCCATGCCCTCGCGATCGTGGCGGGATCAGGTTCATTCGGTGGACTATCCTGACCCCAGGTGGGATTGCCCAGGGTCATCTGATGCAGTTCACCGGTGAGTTGGTGCAGCAGTTTCCCATATTGGCGCAGGAAAACCCGGACCGTCTGTCGATCCATCACGCTTGTGTTCCTAGCATGGCATTGCTGCCTTAAGATAGTGCATTCAGCCAACCGTTGACATCCGTTTTCAACTGGTGACCCAGTTCCAGGAGTTGCCGCAAATACCGAACTTCCGGATGGGAACTATCTAATGCTTCCCCAGCCTGAATTTTCTGGATTTGTTGCAGACATCGGGGCAGTATCTGACTGCGCAGACATTGGAAATAATATTCCTGTGCCCGATCGATGGACAGTCCCAGGTTAAGGCTGTTCCCCAGAGCCAGCAACCGTTCCAGATGCTGAATAAGTAGGTCGGAGGGATAAAGTATAAGATAGATTTGGCCCTCTACTGGTTGTCTCTAGTGCCTGCCCCCTTACGAATCAAACTGAGTGACGAGGAAGACCGCACCCTGGCTGAACTGAGATTAGCCACGACCGTGCCGCAACGAACCCGAGACCGTGCCCATATGCTGCGGCTGAATGCGCAAGGATGGACCGCCCCGGCAATCGCCGAGGTCTTTGAGTGCCATGAACATACGGTGCGAGCCACGA
>NZ_MQTZ01000004.1 GCF_001939115.1 Leptolyngbya sp. 'hensonii'
GGGTGAGGGCTGAAAATCTCGGAGTTATTAAATCCACGATCCTTACAGAACATCCACAAAACTTTTAGCCCACGAGCGCTAAGGGTCTTTCAACCACCAGTTCTCTCTCAGGTAAAACCACCTTTTCCATCAAGTACTCAATGGTTTGCTGATTGACCCAACCCTGACTGGAAATAACTTCCCCTAAACGTCTTGCCGTTCTATTTTGCTCATGTAAAGCCAGTTCCAATTGGCTGGAGGTGAGTAACCCAGCTTCCACTAAGTAGGTGCCAATCGGTTTCCCTGCAGGAAGAGGGTCTGTCCCTTGAGACTGAAAGGGGATAGGTTGAGCGATCGAAGACTTCGAACGCAACTTAAAGGTCTTTAAGTAAGTCACATCCCCAGCACTCAAGCGGTCAATGTCAGTTTTTTCAGCCGCCCTCAGCATCACCTCAAAGAAATGGGTAAAGAGATCAAAGACCCGATCAACCAGTTCAAAAGCCTCTGCTTTCGCCTCTCTGGAGAGATGCAACCCGGCGATAAACTGTTCTGTTTCAGAGAGTCCCAAACTGTGGCCCGTATCGATCGCAAGATGGAGATTGCCAAAGTAACGATATTCCTGGCCCGTCATCATCTGGAGTTCTCGGGCTGCCTGAGCGGTAGCAGATAGAAAAATATCTGCGGTGGCTTCGATCGCCTCAATGACCACCAACTTTTGGAGCGGTGGAGCCTGGTAGGCATAGCGATAGAGTTCATAAACCATCTGTCGTGAGGTCTGGGTGGCATCACTCCAGAGGAATTGCAAGGCTTCACTCAGGGTTAATGAGAGGTCAAACTCCAGCTTCTGCAAGTCTTCCAGAAACCAGATCCAGTGGGTATCATCCTCATAACTATGCTGATTGATGATCGTCTGGATGGCATCATTGGACGGCTCTTCCCGGAAGACGAATCGATTCAGTTCACCAAACCCCATGGTAAAAGGAGCAAAGCAAGGGGCAAAGGCAAGCCGCTGCCTGGGATCAATGCTGCTGTCCTGCATCATCTGGAAAAAGGGCAATTGAGCAAAGGCTTGCTGTTTTTTTGAAATCAATTCCAGAACACTTTTCATGAGCAAATCCTCACTCAATAGTTAATGCATCAAACTTGGACTGATTTGATCTGGGATCACGGTAGAGTCCTGACCAATAAGCGCGATAGCTGATTGACTGACAAAACTTTTCCCGTAGGTTCGGTGAAGCAGAGCGAAATCCAACCTACGGGAAACCTTTCATCAATCAACCAGCAAACCCCTCTCTCAGAGAAAGCATTGGAATCAATTCCCACCACCGATAGAATGAGAATCAAGGAAATGAGACGAGGAAAGTTCTGTAAAGGAGTCACCAAGGTTTTTGAAGGGATTGCAAAGCTATTTCAGCGAAAATAGGCAATCGTGACTTTCTGCCAAGATAACTTTACAAAAGTATTTTCCCCAGGGAAATTTTACTGAACTGTCTGATACAAGTGTTTCTACTGAATTTACGGATAAATTGGCTGCTTTAATGCGGGAATTTCAGTGATTTTACGCGAAGAGGGATCTGGCTTCTAAGTAGGTAGGCTTAATTAAACCTAAGACCCTCATCCCCCAACCCCCTTCTCCCAGTACGGAGAAGGGGGCTCGGATCGACTCCCCTCTCCCAAGTCGGGAGAGGATCTGGGGGTGAGAAAGAAAGCTTGGCATCTTCCCTTTAATTCCACCTGGCTACTTAGATCCCCTGATCCCCTGGTGATCGACTCTGGAAATATAGTGTTGATCAGCAAGCTGAGGACAATTCCAACGGGGCCATGGCTGAGTCTAGGCAGGTCCAAGACCATGGGGCAGAGACGATTATCTCCCAGAAGCGGGTCTAAACCTATCCTGCCATCAACCCATCCTCCTCCGTATTGCTACTTAGTGCTTTCGTTAATCAGTAAGGGCAGCAGCGCACTGAGGAGAATCACGCCAAGGTCCATCCAGGTCAGGGGCGAAAGGTGTAGCAGATCTTGCAATTGGGGGATCGCCAGGGTAATCAACTGCAATCCGATCGAAAAGATGAGGGCGATCGCCAAATACCAGTTGGCCGATCGGGGCTTTGATGCCAACAAAATTCGGGTTTTAGACCGGCAACTGATGGCATGCACCAGTTGGGCCAGCGTTAAACTCATAAAGCCAACCGTACTGGCGGAGGGACCAATACCATAGCGCCAGATGGCGTAACCATAAGCCCCCAGGGCACTGAAGGAGAGCAGGGCAGATTCCAGAAAGATGCGCTGGAATTCCGCCTGAGGCAGAATGGGCTCCTGGGGATCACGGGGGGGTTGTAGCAGCACCTCTGGTTCGGAGGCTTCCAGGGCCAGGGCCAGCCCTGGGAAAATATCCGTGACCAGATTCAGCCAGAGCAGTTGAATGGCATTCAAGGGTTGGCCAATCCCCAAACTGACACTGACCAGCATCACCATAATCTCACTCAGATTGGTGGCGATCAGGAAATGGACCGACTTGCGAATATTGCCATAAATGGTGCGGCCCTGCTGAATGGCGATCGCGATCGTGTCCAGATTATCCTCTTCCAGAATCACATCCGCCACCTCACGGGCCGCATCTGTCCCGGCTTGGCCCATGGCAATGCCCACATCCGCTGCTTTCAGGGCTGGGGAGTCATTGATACCATCGCCGGTCATGGCCACCACTTTGCCAGTCTTCTGCAAAGCCTGGACAACCTGCAACTTATTCGCCGGGCTGATGCGGGCAAAGATATGCACCGATCCATCCAGCTCATGGGCCGCAAACCCCGACTCAGAACCAGAGGAAGGACCGGAGAACCTGGCCAGATCTGCCGCATCAAGAATCTTCAGGGGTGCCCCCTGGCTGAGGTTAAGGGCCTGACCGATCGCAGAGGCCGTCAGACTCTGATCCCCCGTGACCATGATCGTCTCAATTCCGGCCTGATGGAAGACCTCAATCGCCGCATTTACCCCTGGCCGAATCGGGTCCGCTAGGGCCACCAAGGCCAGCCAGGTGAGGGACTCTGGACCTGGATCAATTGTTTGAGTCTGGCCGTAAGCCACCCCCAACACCCGCAGTGCTTGACTGGCCATCCGATCGTTTTCTGCCAACACCTGCTGTCGCAGGGCCGGGGTTAAGGCGATCGGCTGCCCCTGATCCAGGATGGCGTGGCATTGATCCAGCACCTCGATCGGATTGCCTTTCATGGCCACTAAATAAGTTCCCTGCTCCGCTGCATGGGCCGTTGCCATCCAGTTCTGGGTGGTGGAACGGGGCCAGGTTTTAAGTCGGGGATAGCGTTCCCGTAGGGGTTGCACTGCAACACCCGCTGCGATCGCCAAGGTCAGCAGGGCATTTTCAGTAGAAGAACCCTGGAGAGCAAGATGCTCTCCGCCGCCATTCAGTTCACTGTCATTGCAAAGGGCCACAATTTGCAGGAGTTTCAACCAAGAGGGGTGGGCCTGTAGGGACTGCAAGTCCTCTGCTGTCGGAATCTGAAGCCGGGTCTGGTCGGCATAGAGTTCCACCACGGTCATGTTGTTGACGGTGAGGGTGCCTGTTTTATCCAGGCAGAGCGATCGCAAGGCCCCCAGGGTTTCTACCGCCCCCAGGCGACGAATCAAAATCTTTTGTTGCCGCATTCTCCAAAGCCCCAGGGCCAGGATTGTTGTCGCCACAGCAGGCAACCCTTCTGGAACCGCAGCGACTGCCAGAGAAATGGAGGTTTTCAGCATCTCCAGAAGTTCATAGCCCCGCAGCAGCCCGATCACGAAAACAACACCGCAAATCACACTACAGAGAAGGACAAGTTGGCTCCCGACCTGGTCCAACTGGTTTTCGATCGGGGTCTTTGCCGGTTCAACCTGTCCCACCAGGGTCTGAACTTTACCCATCTCCGTCTGCTGTCCGGTGGCAACGACGATCGCCCGTCCCTGGCCCCCAATGACGAGGGTTCCCCGATAGACCATATTCAACCGATCGGCCAGGGGCACGTCCGGCTCTGTCAAGGGGTCCACCTGCTTGGTAACCGGAATACTCTCTCCTGTCAAAGCCGACTCATCCACCTGGAGCTGGTCCGCCTCGATAATGCGGGCATCAGCGGGGATCGCAGTCCCCGATCGCAGCCACACCAGATCCCCAGGCACCACCTCTGGGGCACTCACCTGCACCCGCTCTCCCGCTCGGACCACCTGAGCCGTGGGCGTTCCAAGCTGTTCTAAAGAACGAATGATCCGATCAGAATGGTTTTCGGTGGCGTACCCAATGATGGCATTGATCAGGACGACCCCCATAATCACCAGGGCATCAGCCCGACCTCCGGTGATCACTGCAATCAGGGCAGCGACGCTGAGGAGTGCCACCGGCATGGACTTAAATTGGGCCAGGAACATGGTCCACCGTGATCGGGAGGCAAATTCCGGCAGGAGGTTGGGGCCATATTGATGCAGGCGCTCCTGGGCCACAGCCTGAGAAAGCCCCTCTGTCACATCCGTATGGAACTGGGTCAGCAGGGTTTCAACCCCTGAGCAATGCCAGCACTGAACCGTCTCTTCTCCAATCGGGACTTGGGCAAATACCAATGATTTCACACCCTTTCTGGTGATCGACTTAACAATCAACGGCAAGAGGATCAATCCTCAGCCCATACTTCGCAGGCTAGCAGGTCACAAATTCGATCGCGGAGTAAAAACTCATTGCGTTCTAGCTCAGACTCCACATAGGGCCAATCTTGAGCTGGAAAACAACGACACAGGGCATAGATGGGCTGACGGCGGTTAATCAGTCCTTGTTCGAGTAAGGCTCTGGCCTCTCCCTGAATCATGGCCAATGAGTATTGAATCGTCGGTAGTCTCATATGTTTCCTCCTGATCCGTAGCTGGAGAGATTGCCCGGAATTGTCTCAGACTCATAGAGGTGCTCTATTTCCTACCTTAGATGTAAGTAAGAAACCCCTGGAAAACTTCATTTAGCAATTTTTCTTGTCAATTCGTATCACTTCTTACTCTGATTGTGAGCAAAGCACAGTCCATTCTTACAGCCAATTGTATTGATTCGGCAAGGACGGATAAGGGACTGAAGGACGGCATCCCACTTTTGTAGCCCCTCACCCTTTTTGGGCTACTGTGTACCCATCATCCCCTCCCGAGAGGGGATTTCACACCAGTCTGCTGACTGGGGCCGAACTTTTCCGAGATCTGTATACACGGTAGCCCTTTTTGGGAGAAGGGGCTGGGGGATGTAGACGCGCAGCGGCTTCCCCTTGGGTGGGCAACCTGGCAAAACTGGGATACTCCCGACCGAAGTCCCTGGTTAAGGGCAGCTATACAGAGAATTGGGATGACCTGATCTGACTCCAGTCTGGAACTTGAGCGTAATTTTCCCTACTCTTGCAAGTTCTGTGATAGGGTCTTGGGTAAGGCTTATTTTCGGCTGTGTAATCCGTTTTACAAGCGTTTCTCCGAATCTAATTCTCTACATCTTTTGGTTTGGGGGAACCTGCTATGGCTATTTATGTTGGTAATCTGTCCTACGAGGTTACCCAGGATGATCTGACGCAAACATTTTCCACCTACGGAACAGTTAGACGAGTGCAACTTCCGATGGACCGTGAAACAGGTCGGTTTCGTGGATTTGCCTTTGTTGAAATGGGGTCAGAGACAGAAGAAACTGCAGCCATTGAAGCACTCGATGGTGCTGAATGGATGGGGCGTAACCTCAGGGTCAACAAAGCGAAACCTCGTGAGGAAAGAGGTTCTTCTGGAGGAGATTGGGGCAATAAAGGGAGCTCTTCCCGTCGCTATTAATTTGCCTGATTTCTATCTAGTCTGAATGCAATTAATTTTTGAGGAGATTAGATGACCCAAGTCATTCCTGGCGAAAATGAAGGCATTGAGTCAATGATACGTCGCTTCAAGCGAGAGGTATCTAAGGCAGGAATCTTTCCAGATATGAGGAAGCACCGGCATTTTGAGACCCCGATCGAAAAACGGAAGCGCAAAGTGCTGGCCAAGCACAAACAAAATAAGAGGAAATTTCGCTATTGACTTCTGACAACTCTTTCAGCGAGATCGAACGGATCATCCTGGAAGCATTACGGCAAGGAGATAGGACTCAGGGGGAACTCTTTGATCTCATCGTCAAAAGCTATCCAACCCTGACTCAGACGTTGCGCAAACTGAAGGACAGGAAGCTGATCGAGACTTATTTTGTTGTGACTGAAACCATCCCTATCCTGACCTACCGTTTACTTCCTAAAAGTTGACTTACACACCCAGTACCGCTGGTCAATATCTATGAATATCAGAGAACTTTTGAGCCGATATGCAGCAGGTCAAAGGGACTTTAGAGGCCTAAACCTGGTAGCCGCAAACCTGAGAAATGTGAATTTAAGTGGTATCAACCTGAGTGGGGCCAATCTGACGAAGGCAAACCTCACCCGAACCAATTTAAGCTACGCGAATCTCACGGATGCAGTTTTGATCGGAGCGCTTTTGACTGAAACCAATTTGGCCAGAGCCAACCTGACCAATGCTGATCTGAATCAGGTTAACCTCAATCAGGCAATTTTGCATGGAACCCGAATGGCAGATGGTAAACAGGCCAGCATCCAGGCTCATCCCATCCAAATGTCTGTCTGATCAGAATTAAATAACATCGCCAAACTTCTGCTTGCCCTCTCCCCTGAGTTTTAGAGATGCCCGCTGATGACGCGATTCCGAGATTACCAAACCAGTCTGGCCGCATTCGAACGGGAGGTTTGGGTCCGCTGTCCTCGTTGCCAGCAGGCCACCCTGTCCCGCTGTCTGGATCAGGGTCTGACCTGGCGGATTGCCTGCCCCCACTGTGGGTATATTCAGTCGGCGTTTCGGGATGCTCAGCGCCAGCGATCGCAGCCCTGGTGGACCCAGGGTTGGTGGGGAGAAGCGCGGAAATTTGGGGGAGCGGTTGATCCCCTGTTTGGTTTGCCCTTGTGGTTACAGGTGCCCTGTTGTGGGCAGGTTTTGTGGGTCTACAACCAGGCCCATCTGGAGTTTCTGGAGCATTATGTGCGATCGACCCTGCGGGAACGGCAGGGGAGCAAGGGGAATCATCACAGCATGGCTGTCCGCCTGCCCCGCTGGATCAAGCAAGCGCAGCATCGGGAGGCTGTATTGAAGGGACTGCAACAGTTAAAGGAGCGTCTGGAGGGGTGACTCTGCAGCAGCCCCACCCCGGCCCTGGGGGCCACCCCTCCCCAGAGGGGATTTTAGACGATCCCTCGTGCCCAGGCTCATCCCTCGTACCCAGGCTCATCCCTCGTACCCAGGCTCTGCCTGGGTGCGCCAAGCCTGCGGGCCAACCTTCCGGCACCTGAGCAGAGCGGATGATCATGATTTTATGATTGAGATCAGCCTATTTCATCGTCCCGATCGCCACGCAGAGAAAGACTGACATGATTGCATTTCCCGACAAAGAGAACCTGACTTCAGTGGCATACCTGGACTGGGAAGCGCAACAGGAAACCAGATATGAATATGTCAATCTGTGGATTGGGTCTTTGTCCCAGGACCGGGAGTTGCCTCAGGGATGACCCACTTTGCCCGCTGGTAGGAGGCGGTCGAACGGGCCAAACATTGGGCGCGGTAAAATCGGGGCATGGAACAGTCATCTCCCTACGAACAGCTACAGGGCATTGTCGAACGGCTGACCTTTCATTCCGAGGAGTCGGGCTACACCGTGGCCCGACTGAAGGTGCCCCGTGCCTCCGAACTGGTGACGATCGTCGGCAGCTTTGCCAACATCCAGGCAGGGCAAACCCTAGATCTGACGGGGTTATGGAAGGAGCATCCCAAGTTTGGTCCCCAGTTCCAGGTGACCCGCTATCGGGAGACAAAACCGGCGACCCTGACGGGATTGGAGAAATACCTGGGCAGCGGCCTGATCAAGGGGGTGGGACCCGTGACCGCCAAGCGCATCGTGACCCATTTTGGTCTGGACACCCTGGATATTATCGAAAACCAGATTGAACGGCTGGCCGAAGTACCGGGCATTGCCCGCAAACGGGTGCAGATGATTCAGGCGGCCTGGGCCACCCAGAAAGCGATCAAGGAAGTCATGCTGTTCCTGCAGGGGCATGGGGTCTCGACCACCTATGCTGTCAAAATCTACAAACAATACGGGGATGACGCGATCGCCACCGTCACCCACAATCCCTACCAGCTCGCGATCGAGGTCTATGGGATTGGCTTTGTCACTGCCGACGCGATCGCCCGCAACCTGGGAATTGCCCCCGACTCCGAATTCCGCTACCGGAGTGGGATTCTGCATGTGCTGGGGGAAGCCTCCGAGGAGGGTCACTGTTTCCTGCCGCAGAGTGATCTGGCGCAGCGGGTGGTAAAACGGCTGGCCTTGCCCGACCATCAGCCCCAGGCGGATCAGGTCCTATTACTCATGGGACAGATGGTGATCGATCGGGAGCTGATCCGCACCGAGGAGCCGATTCCTTCCCTGGACGAACCGGGCTACTATGCACCCCCCTTCTACTTTGCCGAACAGTCCCTGGCCGGACGGGTGCAGCAACTGCTGGCCCAGCCCCTGACGGTGGATCTGCCCAGGGTGCAGCGCTGGATCGAGCGGTTTATCGAGAAAACGGGGATGCCCCTATCAGAGCAGCAGCGGCAGGCCGTCGAGCAGGCCGCCTCCCAGCGGGTGCTGGTCCTGACGGGGGGACCAGGCACCGGCAAGACCTTCACCACCCGCACGATCGTCGCCCTCTGGAGGGCCATGGGCAAGACCCTAGCCCTAGCTTCCCCCACGGGACGAGCGGCCCAGCGACTGGCGGAAATGACCGGCCAGGAGGCCAAGACCATCCATCGCCTGCTGGAGTTTGACCCGAAGCAGATGAAATTCAAACGGGATTCGGATTCCCCCATCCCGGCCCAGGCGATCGTGGTCGATGAAGCCTCCATGGTGGACCTGTTCCTGGGCAACTCCCTGTTGAAGGCGATCGCCCCGGAGGCACAACTGCTACTGGTGGGTGATACAGACCAGCTCCCCAGCGTCGGTCCCGGTGCGGTGTTGCAGGATCTGATGGCCTCCGGGGTAGTGCCCGTGGTGCGGCTGACGGAAGTATTCCGGCAGGCCCAGACCAGCGCGATCGTCACCCAGGCCCACCGGATCAACAAAGGCCAGAAGCTCAGCCTGGAGACTGTTTCTGATGACCCCCAATCTGACTGTCTCTGGCTGGCAGCATCGGAGCCAGAGGAGGGGGTGCAAGGGATTCAGGATCTGATCACCCATTTAATTCCCAGGCTGGGGTTTGAGCCGATGCAGGATGTGCAAGTGCTCTGTCCCATGACACGGGGAGTTGTAGGCACCCGCAATTTGAATTTGGTGTTACAGCAACTGCTGAATCCTCCAGCGGCGGGGAAAGCCGAAATTGGGCAAAGCGGATCCATCCTGCGGTTGGGCGATCGGATCATCCAGCAGGTGAACGACTACGATCGGGAGGTCTTCAACGGGGACCTGGGCACCATCCTCACCCTCGATCCAGAAGAGCAGGAAGTGACAATCCAGTTTGGCGATCGGCGAGTTGCCTATGACTATGCCGACCTCAACGAGATTGCCCTAGCCTACAGCGTCACCACCCACAAGAGCCAGGGCAGCGAGTACCCAGTGGTGATCCTGCCAATTTACATGCAACATTACCCGATGTTATCCCGCAATCTGCTCTACACGGGCCTCACCCGCGCCAGAGAGTTGGCCATCTTTGTCGGACCCCAGCCTGCGATCGCCCTGGCCGTGCGGCAGGTAAGGGATCGGGAGCGGTATACAGGGCTAGCCGATCGGCTGCGGGGTTGAAGGGAATAAACTCCACAAGCAACAGCCCCTTCCTGGACCCACCCCGGCCCTGGGGGCCACCCCTCCCCAGAGGGGATTTTAGCCGATCCCTCGTACCCAGGCTCATCCCTCGTACCCAGGCTCATCCCTCGTACCCAGGCTCATCCCTCGTACCCAGGCTCATCCCTCGTACCCAGGCTCATCCCTCGTACCCAGGCTCACCCCTCGTGCCCAGGCTCATCCCTCGTACCCAGGCTCATCCCTCGTACCCAGGCTCTGCCTGGGTGCGCCAAGCCTGAAACCCAACACCAGTAAGGATCAGCACTGGAGGGGAGTTGCAGACGGGGTCAGACTGTACCATGGGGTTAACCTTCCGGCACCTGAGCAGAGCGGATGATCATGATTTTATGATTGAGATCAGCCTATTTCATCGTCCCGATCGCCAGGCAGAGAAAAACTGACATGATTGCATTTCCCGAAAAAGAGGACATGACTCCAGTGGCATACCTGGACTGGGAAGCACAACAGGAAACCAGATATGAATATATCAACGGTCAAGTCTATGCTATGACAGGGGGAACCATTCCCCACAATGCGATCGCCATTAACCTGATTGCAATCCTGCGAAACCAGGTGCGAGGTGGCCCCTGTCGGGTATTGGGCGCAGATGCCAAAGTCAGAATTACTGAGCAAGGACCGTTTTTCTATCCGGATGTTTTGGTAACTTGCGACGATCGCGATCGACGAGCGTTCAAATTCATTCAATTTCCCTGTTTAGTCGTCGAGGTTTTATCTCAAACCACCGAAGCCTACGATCGAGGCAGTAAATTTAGTCAGTATCGCCGTTTGGCCAGCCTCCGAGAGTATGTGCTGATCAGTTCTGAGCAAATCAACGTAGACATCTTTCGGTTGAATGAACGGGGCAAATGGGAACTGACATCCTATATCGCCAGTGACACGATTCAACTCACCAGTATTGATTTTGCCTTTCCCCTGGATTTGCTCTATGAAGAAGTTGAATTTTTGCCCTAAATTGCCCATTGAGCAATCTTGTTAGGCTTCACTTCATTCGTCCCTCGTACCCAGGCTCTGCCTGGGTGCCCAAAGCAGACCCACCCCGGCCCTGCGGGCCACCCCTCCCCAGAGGGGAGAAGCGGATTCCCATCTATGGCTCGGTGGCGTTGCCCAAAGCAGACCCACCCCGGCCCTGCGGGCCACCCCTCCCCAGAGGGGAGAAGCGGATAGTGTAGATTGGGTGCCCTAGATTGCTCATTGAGCAACCTAGTATGGTCAGTTAACCAGCCACCAGAGCCAATTAAATAGAACCATCATTTAAGCACTAAACTTAATCCCCTCCTGGGAGGGGTGGCGCATAGCGCCGGGGTGGGTTCTCAAAAGAGGATATGAAGATTGAAAGATTTGTCAGTCAATTAGCCCCCTGGATTTCTGCCAGTTTTTGAGCTGCATAATCACGCAATACGGGAACACCGATCGCAGTTCCGATCGCAGAGGCCGCTTCACAAGAGGCGATCGCCGCTTCCACCTGACCCAATTGGAGTTGGGCATTGACAATGAACCGGAGCAAGTTTCGCCCTTGGCTGTAGCGATCGCCAATCTGTAGATAGATCTGTTGAGCAGATTGAAAATAATCCAGGGCCGAAACCGGATCATCTTGTAAACTGCCCAAACCGAGTAAGGTGTTGGCTTCCCCCAGCCGATCCCCCACCTGGCGATAAATCTGCAACGCCTCCTGGTAGCGATTCAGGGCTTCATCGCGTTGGTCGAGAAACTGCAAGACATCGCCGATCGCTTTTAAGGTGTTGGCTTCCCCCAGCCGAGCCCCCACCTGGCGATAAATCTGCAACGCCTCCTGGTAGCGATTCAGGGCTTCACTGCTTTGTTTGAGAAACTGCAAGACATCGCCGATCGCTTTTAAGGTGTTGGCTTCCCCCAGCCGAGCCCCCACCTGGCGATAAATCTGCAACGCCTCCTGGTAGCGATTCAGGGCTTCACTGCTTTGTTTGAGAAACTGCAAGACATCGCCGATCGCTTTTAAGGTGTTGGCTTCCCCCAGCCGATCCCCCACCTGGCGATAAATCTGCAACGCCTCCTGGTAGCGATTCAGGGCTTCACTGCTTTGTTTGAGAAACTGCAAGACATCGCCAAAAACTTTCTGAAAATCGGCAAAGGGTTTTGAAGTCTCCGGGGGCCAACTGTCCCCTAACCGCGAGTAAAGCTGATAACGAGTCGCACTATACCCTCGGAGCGCTAAAAACTGGTCACAATCATCCCTGCCGTCTGTACCGTAGTAAACAACCTCCAAGGCAGTGGCATAGGCTCCCAGTTCACAGCAGTGGTGAAACAGTTCCAGGTAAGGAATGGCTGCGTCTTCTTCATCTGCTGCCATCAGTCGTTGTTGGCGCGATTGTTGATCAAAATAAGCTGCTGCTTTTTGGTGGGCCTGGGTCAGATCTACATTCCACTGCACATAGTGAGCAATGGCAGCCTGCACCTGATAGCGCCGGTTAGTGGCCTGTCCTAACTCTTCCAGCAACGATCGGGTAATTAATTCCCGTAGTTGTTGACGAGTTTCCAGTTCTCTCTCAGAGGCATCTTCCACCATAGAAATAGCCGCCTGAATCGTAAACGGAACCCGATAGACACTCAGATTTTGCAGCAAAGTCTGTTGTTGGGGATTCAGTCGTTCCCAATGCTGTTGCAAAATCCATTCTAGACAGGTTTCCACCGTCCGATGTTCGCCAGTGGCCCGTTTTGCCATCTGCTCAAATTCTGTCAGTTTGAGCCGTTCCGCCTCCCTCAGTTGCCCATCACAATAGTTGACCAGAAATGTAGCCGCCAGTTTCAGGGTCAGGGGATGCCCGTTGAGCAACTGAGAGAACTGTTGCAAGCTCGCCTCGCCTCCTTCCACCCCCCAGGCTGCGAGCAATTTGCCTCCAGCAACTGCATTCAGTCCTTCCAGCATCCGCCAGGTCGGAACCTCTCGCAGCGATCGGGGCTGTTCTCGCGTGGTCACCAGCACAGCACTGGTCTGGCCTTGGGCTAACCAGCGGCTAAAAAATTGATGATAGCCAGGATCTCGCCACTGCTGTTCCAGGTTCAACAGGGTTTCTAGATTATCCACCACCAGTAAATAGCGCTGTTGCCTCAGACAGTGCAGCAGGACGTTAATCTGCTCTGTGGTGCCTGCAGCGGCGAACCGCTGTTCTTGTTCTGGGCTCAGGGTCCTGGCAAACGTCTGATAGACCTTTTTGGCAAAAGCGAGAAATTCAGGCTGCTGACTGACATCCGCCCACAACACTGCTCCAAAACCCAACTCCGTTGATTGCTCATACAGGTATGCCGCCAGCCAGGATTTCCCGATGCCCCCAATACCCTGAAGCCCAACGATCGCAGTAGCTTCGTTCCGGAGCCAACCCTGGACGATCTCCAATTCCCGCCGATCCTGCCATTTCTTCAGCACCGGCGGCAGCGTAATCACATTGGTAGTGGGAGTTACTTGGTCGGTTCCCCATCCCGACGACTCCAGTCAGGGATTGGGAGGGGTGCCGTAGTAATTAATCGTTTCCGCCTGGTAGACCGTCCCCCCATCAATCTTGTTTTGAAAACCAGTTCCCCCATCGTAAATATTCTGGGTCTGGCTGCTGTTGTCCTGAATCTGGTTCAGGGTAATCTCCTGGGCGATCGCCTGCAACTCTGCGGCAAACTCCGGCTCCAGCATTTCCACGTCCAGGTACTTCTGGAGGGTGGCCAGGGCTGCCCGATCGCCCTTTTCGACATGCACCAGCGCCTCATCAACCTTCTGGTCCTGCTTACCACGCAGACGATTCCGAATCCGGTTCCACAGGTCGCCGAGCTTCTGGATGCCTGTTTCAGTAAACTTTTCGCCCAGCTTGCCTGCCCCAGCTTCAGCGAACTTCTGGAACACCAGTTCTGCGATCTTGCCTGCGGTCCAGATCCCGGCAGCGGCAGTGAATGGATCAGTCATGGTTCATCCTTCTGAGGAAAGAAAACTTCTTTAGTTATAGCCTGTCTCTAGGGTTCCTGTTGTCACCAGCAAATTTTTCCAGGTCAGCCTGGGGTCTGCTGGGGTGCCCAGGCAGAGCCTGGGCGTGAGGCTAGGGGGGCTGGGGTGCCCAGGCAGAGCCTGGGCGTGAGGCTAGGGGGGGCTCCCTTCTCCTGCGGGAGAAGGGTTGGGGATGAGGGTAATTCATATTTGCATTCAGCAAAGCCAGAGGTTCCTAGCCGTTTGATGCTTGGGCATGATCCATTGCAGGTGTTGCACAAGGAGTGGGTCACGATCGCATTCGAATGCATGCACCACCCATTCGAATGTTCCCTATGACTGAAGCGCTGTCCATAGACCATATTCGAATGCATGAGCTGCAGATGTGAATGTTCCCTATGCTTGAAGCCTTGTCCATAGAGCATATTCAAATGCACCGCTTGCAGATGTGAATGTTCCCTATGCTTGAAGCCTTGTCCACAGAACGCATTCGGATGGTTGGCTTTGCGATTGAATTGCAGGAGTAGCCCATGCGATCGCAACGAGTCATGTTGAGCCCATTTCTTGCGGATGCCGTTTGTGATGGAAGAAGATGAAGCGACGAATCCATTGCACATAGGCTTCCTCTGTTCGGTAGGCGTAGTGCTTGAGTCGGATTGTTTCACGGACCTGATCCAAAAGCTTTTTTGGGCGTTCCTGGATGGATTGTTTTAGTAGAGTTGCTGAAGAAGGAGATAAAGGATGTTCTCTGCAGCTTTTCCACTCTAGGGAAAAATATGCTGAAGTTTTCAGCATATTCAGCCAAAATAAGGATATCATCCTGAAATATTCTGTATATCCCCCTAATTGGAATGATATGCAGACAATGTCAGACTATCTACCAGAATCCAGATGATGTGCCAAAATTTTCAGTCTATTAATAGTCAGACAGTCTGAGTATGGATGGGTAGGGACGCAGTTGGCATGCTGCTTGTGAGATGCAATTATCAAGCAGTTATAAATTTTCGGTCGAGATTCAGCCAAGCTATTAGTGATCGGATGCGATCGTGATTTGATTTACATGGGTAAATCTTTGCAAGCGATTTTTTCAATGTCCTACTTGCAGAATCTGCATTTTCTCTTAAGCTTTATTCCGCATTCAGGTAAATTCATGATACGTTGCTCTTTCACCGCCAGTTTAGTCACACTAAGTCTGTTCCTACTTTCTTTCCCAGTACCTTCTTCTGCCCAGCAGCCTACTCAACATTGTCCAGCAGCTTTGTCGGTCAAAAAGGAGCTTGAGCAGAAATACAAAGTAAAAGTTACCTATTTTGATCGTAAAGATATTTCTAATGAGTATCCTGACCATCCCACTAGTCGCACTGAGGCATACAATTTTGGTATGCAAAAGAGTCATGCTTTGCAAAACCTCCTCAGCTCTTCTAAGCTACTTGCGGCAATGTCGAAATCAGTAATTCAGGGATGCAATTCTGTTGGGCTGGTTGGTTTCGGTGAAGCTTACAGTGATGGCGGTCGTAGCTTTGGTTTGTTTTCGGATGGCCGAATTGGAGAGTTTGCGTGCGCGGGGCGGGACACCCGAAGTAGGTGGGGTCAAAAGGATTGCTACTGACATTCTGAAAAGTATCAATCTTTCACCTGTATAGGCTTTAATAAACAGTCAAGTCTCTTGAATTGCCACAAATGAGCTAGATAAAAAATTAGGAGTATTTTGATGAACGGTGTGAGAAAATTTGCTACAACGATCGCATTGGCTGGATTGGTCACTTTAGCTGTAGAACCTTGTGTGACCTCTGCTCACGAGATTGCACCAGCCCAACAAACTGTTGAGGTTGAAGGGTTAACTATTGATCTTCTACGTTGTGAAAGGTCAAATCAAGCAACCAAGTGCTATTTGAGAATCACCGATGCAAAACAAGGCGATTATTGTCAGCTAATGGCAAAGTCAGCAAGAGCTTTTGATTTTGCTGGTAATGAGTACATAGCCAAGGAAACACAAATTGGTAGTCAAACGGGTAGAGGACCTGGAATCTCTCTCGTTCGTGGTATTCCTGTAAGCGCTAGTGTAACTTTTAGGGATATGCAGTCAGCAAAAGATTTGGCAGGACTGGAAATCATAGCAGGTGGAAGAGGGTGTGCTGGTCGCGTCTTTCAATTTCGTGATGTTGCAATTACTGTTCCTAAACGTTGAGCGAGTTTAGGCTGTCTAACAACCCGGTTGGAGCGGATTAGCTATTTGGTCGATGCTATGGCAAGGGTTACTTACAACCGCTCAACCGGAATGTTAGGTTGAGGACGACTACGATGAGGAGCCTCAAACGTAAGTGGTTGGGATATGGTTATGTCTAGTAAATTAGAGTATTCACGCCGACTATATGACGACGTTTTAGACTGGTATAAGAGTGCAGACTCAAAAGCTCAAGTGGTTTTAGCTATTGATACTGCTTTCTTGGCATTCCTAACAAGTACAATTTTTTCTGAGCCTGAATAAACTTCGAGCAATTCTTGGTGTATTTAGTTGGGTAACGTGGCTAAATCTGACATTGATGCTTTTGTCATTAATAGTATCGATTGGATCTGCTATTTTTTGCGTTTGGTCACGAATATATTCACTCAAAGAAGTTAAGCAAATCATAAAAAAAGCTGAGTCAAGATGCCAAGATTCTGACAAGTATCCTCCAGAAATGATAATGTGGTTTTTTCAGCATCCAATGCTTAATGGACAACGCTATTGGGTTCCATGCTAAGCGACCAGGAAAAATTCACGCTTTCATACAAGCAATATGAGAATGCTGACTGTATCTATAAGGAAGGCTGGAATTTTTACTATGCAAGAGTTTCAAACATTGAAGTGCTTGATTCTGGGATTAAGGCTAATGTTCAATCAATCTTAGCTCAAGGGCTGCCTATCCCTCATCAAACTACCTGGAACATCAGTGCTAGCTGGGGATATTTCTCTTTTTTTGATAATGAATATTGGCGTTGTGCGAGACTCTGGACGCTCTACTTTAATCCAATTTTGATCGAAGAAGTCATCGCTCTAGCAGCAGCATTACCACTTCAATGGGATGAAGAGAGCAAGTTTGAACAGCTAGCGAAACATATCAATTTCAATCACGAACTACGAATCAACCAACTTGAAAGCGAAGCAGATTTCTGTGACTAGCATTTTGGGCGTTGCTGAATAGAAGTATGATTTTCGTGCTTGAGCCTTATGCAGCCCTCACCCTAACCAACAAGAGTTTTAGCTCCCTTCTCCTGCGGGAGAAGGGTTGGGGATGAGGGTAATTCATATTTGCATTCAGCAAAGCCGGAAAATCAAGTGGACTCCTGCTTGCTCAATCAACGTTTTTACTTCTTCTCCATGATGAATAGAGCAGTTATCCATGATCACACAAGCGCCTTTCCATAACTGAGACACCAGTTTCTCAGAAATAAAAGCTTCAAAGGTGAGGCCATCGGTTGACCCCATTAGCTTCAGATGAGTGATCACCGCCTTGAGATTGATTGCACTAAACTGATTGCACTAATAATAGAGACCCGTTTTCCACGTTTGCTGGGTCGCTTACCATGGGCTCGTTGACCTTTCGTTGTCCGCGCCCGTAGTCGAGTCAAAGCTAGATCCACACCTGACAGATTTATCACATATTCAATTTGGTAGACTAAAGTCATTGATTGGGCTAAGTTGACCTATGACCATTGCGATCAACCAACCAATACAGCAGAAGCCACTCAGCTTTGACGAGTTTCTCGCCCGTTATGGTGACGATAACCGCTATGAACTGATCGATGGAGAGGTATTCAACTTGGAACCAACGGGTTCGCATGAAGAGGTTGCAGCCTTCATTACCGCAAAGATCTGTGTCCAAATCGACGGAACAGGCTTACCTTGGTTTGTCCTTCAGCGGGGACTATTACGCCCTTCTAATATTGGTATGACCGCATTTCGACCTGATGTTGCAGTAGTCGATCGAGATGAACTTACCAAAGAACTGCTTTGGTCTGACCAATCAATCCTAACGCTGGGCAGTTCGATTAAATTTGTGGCGGAAGTTGTTAGTAGCAACTGGCAAAATGATTATGCCCGTAAGGTTGAAGATTATGCGGTTTTGGGCATTCCCGAGTATTGGATTGCAGACTACGCAGGATTAGGTGGTACTCGACACATTGGAAAGCCCAAACAACCCACCCTCTCTATCTGTACGCTAGTGGATGGGGAGTATGAAATTCAGCAATTTCAGGGCAATCAGACCATCGTCTCTCCAACCTTCTCAGATTTAGAACTGACGGCTGAACAGGTGTTGAGGGCTGGTAGGTAAAGGTGTTGGCTTCCCCCAGCCGATCCCCCACCTGGCGATAAATCGGCAACGCCTCCTGGTAGCGATTCAGGGCTTCATCGCGTTGGTCGAGAAACTGCAAGACATCGCCAAAAACTTTCTGGGCTTTGCTGAATGCAAATATGAATTACCCTCATCCCCAACCCTTCTCCCGCAGGAGAAGGGAGCTAAAACTCTTGTTCCCTCTCCTTTGGGAGAGGGCTAGGGTGAGGGCTGCATAAGGCTCAAGCACGAAAATCATCCTTCTATTCAGCAACGCCACTTTCTGAAAATCGGCAAAGGGTTTTGAAGTCTTCGGAGGCCAACTGCCCCCTAACCGCGAGTAAAGCTGATAACCAGTCGCACTATACCCTCGGAGCGCTAAAAACTGGTCACAATTATCCCTGCCGTCTGTGCCGTGGTAAACAACCTCCAAGGCAGTGGCAGCCTGGGCGCGAGGCCAGGGGGTGGCGCGTAGCGCTGGGGTGGGTCTGGGTGGGCGTGAGGGAAGGATGTTTATGCCTCAGAACTAATCAACCGCAGTAACTCATCTGTGGACATCTTGCCACTCATTTCTGTCCCTTCGAGTAAACTGTCTGCCAAATCCCGCTTGTGCTGGTGCAGATTGACAATCTTCTCTTCGATCGTGTGCTTTGCCACCAACCGATAAATCGTGACTGGACGTTGCTGGCCAATCCGGTGCGCCCGATCGGATGCCTGATCCTCCACCGCCGGATTCCACCAGGGGTCCATGTGAATCACATAATCCGCAGCCGTGAGATTGAGGCCCGTCCCCCCTGCCTTCAGGCTAATTAAAAACACATCCCCTTCCCCAGATTGGAAGGCTGTGACCCGCTTTTTTCGCTCCGAGGCCGGAGTACTGCCATCCAGATACTGATACCGAATCTGCTGCTGGTCCAGATAGTCTCGAATCAGGTGCAAATGATCCACAAACTGGCTGAACACTAGGGCCTTATGGCGGTTCTCCAGGAGTTCTGCCAGTACTTCGCCAAACAGAGTCAGCTTGGCACTGGGCAGACCCAGATCAGGAGCCACTAGCCGGGTATTGCAGCAGGCCCGTCGCAGCCGCATGATTTCTGCCAGCACCTGCAAATGTTTAGCGCCACTGACCGCATCACTATCCGCAAGCTTGGCCACTGCTTCCTGCCGCAGCGCTTCGTAGAAAGCCAGTTCCTCCCGACTTAGCTCCACATGCAGCAGGATTTCTGTGCGGGAGGGCAATTCCTGCAACACCTGGTTTTTCGTGCGGCGCAGCAGAAAAGGCTGAATCAGTTTCTTCAGATGCTGACGCGCTCGCTCATCCTGATACCGCTCGATCGGTGTGGCAAACCGCTGGTTGAAATGCTCCAGGGAACCCAGCAACCCAGGATTGATGAACCGGAACAGATTCCACAGTTCCCCCAGATGGTTCTCGATCGGGGTGCCTGTGGTGATCAGCTTGAAGCCTCCCTGCAGGGTCATGGCCGCCTGCGATCGCTTGGTGGCAAAGTTCTTAATGGACTGGGCTTCATCCAGAACGATCGTCTGCCACTGCACCTGGGCCAACATCTCCGCCACTTCTTCCTGTTGCAGCAATCCATAACTGCACACCAGCATGTCAAAAGGTTGCAACTGATTCAGCACTTTCTGACGGTCCCCACTGCCCAACTGGATCAGGTTTAGGGTCGGAGCAAACCGGTGGGCTTCTTCCAGCCAATTCATGCAGACTGAAGTCGGAGCCACAATCAGGGTCGGGCCTGCCGGGGCACGGGTCAGAATCACTGCTAAGGCCTGCACGGTCTTACCCAGGCCCATATCATCGGCCAGACAGGCCCCCACCCCCCAGTGAGCCAGCCGCGCCATCCACTGAAATCCCTCCAGTTGATAATCCCGCAGCTCGGCCTGCAGGGTGGAGGGCAACTGCGGTTGCAGACTCTGCATTTCCCGCAGCCGCCGGATATGGGTCTTCCAGTGCTGATCGGCCTGTAAGGTCCCCACTTCATTCACCCAGTCTTCCATGGCCAGGGCCGCCAGGGGATGAATCCGCAGACCTTTGCCCTGCTTGTCCGCAAAGGTCTGTAACTCTTCCAGCCGTTTGCGAAACTCGTGGGTCAGGGCCAGGAACTGCCCGTCTCCCAGAGGGATAAACCGACCAGGGGCCTGCTGCAACAGTTCCAGCAGGTGTTGCATATCCAGCACCAGGGTATCGTCTAGTTTTAGCTCGCCGCTGGTGGCAAACCAATCATTCTGGCGTTGAATTTTTAACCGCAGATTTTGCAGGCTGGCCTGATGGCTGACCCGGATTTTTTCCCCTTCAGGCCATTCCAGCACAATGTTCTCTCCCAGAGCCTGAAGTTCCAGTAGCAGTTCCAGACAGTCCTCTGGGTCTTCCACCCGCCATTCTCCCTCCTGCTCAGGCTGGCGCACCAGGGTTGGACAGGCGGCGATCGCTGCTTTGGCCAGCCTCTTTTCTTCCCGCAACTCTCTGGTGGTTTGCAAGCGCTGACCGTCAATCTCGGCAATCACAGTTGCACCACCGGCACCGGGCCGATAGTAGGGTCCGCCCTGGGCAAAAGGACGGGCCAGCACCGCCACCTTTAATCCTGCACCGGCAGGCAACAGGTGCACATGGGGTTTGCTATCCGAGGGCACTCCTGTAGCACTGCCTACCCCACCGCCAATATCAGAATGGACCGTGACAATGCCAGAGACAGCTCCGATCGCCGCTAATACCCGTTCCTTTGCCACCGCCGGAACCTGTAAGCGGTTCTGCTTTCCCAGAATTTCAGCAATCCGGCGATGCTCAGGCTTGATTTGAAAGACCTTTAACCGGGTTGGACTTTCCTTCACCACCAGGATCGGTTGGTTCTCCTGCAATTTGGGCGATAACTGGAGTGTCATCTGCCCCTCTTTCCCCTCCTGCACCAGAAGTTCCGGTTCTCCCTTGACCACTTCGACCGAGACGGTTGGCGCATTCTCCCAGAACACCAGGGGATGACCAATCAGGGCCACGATCGCCTTCTCATCGAAAACGTAATCCACTTGTCCGTAATAGCCAGAGGACAGGGCTTTGAGATGGGCACAAACCTCCCGATCCTGAGGCGTAAAATAGGTCAATTCATTCAGATTATTCTTGAGGCGTTTCAGGGCAATATTCCGACCTTTACTCCAATCCCCTTTCGCTGTGATGGTTTGCTCACGGGGTTGCAATAACCAGGCTTTCGTGGTGTAGGTGATAAACCAGACCAGGCGCTGGGTGGCTTCAGATTTGGCCGGGGTCTGAGGGGAAGCCGGACGCAAATTGGCCAGGGCCGACAGACAGAGATCCCAGGGCTCCCTCGGTTGAAGCAGATCTACCATCGGACAAATCCCTGTTTTTTGCCGCAGGGTTTCGGCCTGACCACTATAAGCACCACGAGGCTTGAGTCGGGAGAGCAGTGCTGCCGTTTCCAGGGTTAGCCAGTCATATCCAGCCGTCTCAGCTTGCTCACACAGTAACTCCACCACTTGGGGCAGCAACTTTTTCGCCCGATCGGCATCTACCCAGTAAAGGCAGAGCGATCGAAACAGGAGTTCAATGCTGAACTCTCCCATCGTCTCTGAGGCTTGAATGGCCCAGTCTTTTTGGGAGAGATCCCCCTGCTGCAATTTGAGCACGCTTTCCAGTAATCCATAGGTCGGACTCAGCCATTGGTCAGATTGACGGGCCAGAGCCGCATACCCTTCCGCCTCCCGCAATTGCTCTGGCGACCCCTGCTTTAACAGGGCCAGGATAAAAAAAAGGCCACTCATGGACTGGAAGTATATTTTCCGTTTGCCCGTAGCCTTTTTCAGGGTTTGCAAAGCCAGGGTATATTGCTCGATCGCCCGCTCATAGTCTCCCTGCATAAAGTACAACCAGCCCTGCAGGTTGCCTGCATGATTCCGACAGGGGGCTGACAATTGCTCCAGGATCTTGTGAGCTTCTGACAGGCGACCCCTGAGAATCAATTGTTCGATTAAGCAAATGCACAAATTGTCTGAAGTCCGCTCCTGGGTGACGCATCCCTGTAGCAGCAGATTAAAGGCATCCTTGGCAGGGGTCAGATCCAACATGGAGTCGTTCAAGAGCCCAGTCAGGGTAATTTCGTACAGCTCTAAGTGCAGGGTGGAGAACCATTCTGGATCAAAGGGATTGTTACAGATCTGTTGAAAGATTTCACTGGGGAAAATTTTGTCTTGGTAGTTATATCGGTAATAGTCCTCAAACTGTTTCTCAATAAAAGCAATGTCCTGACGATAAAACCCAATTCGGACTTCCCGAATGAGTTGAGTTTGCTTGGAGAAATAACGAGGGCCATTGCCCCACCGAGAGGTAATGGGAAGCTTCTCTTCTACCGCCTGAACTATTTTTTCAAAGTGGTTCAGCGCCACCGCATGACGGGTGGCAACTTCCACCAGCAGAGGATGGCAGCAAGGCCCCTGCCCCTGGGCTTGGGTGACTATCCCTAACTCTAACAGGCGATCGATGTGGGGTTTCAGGGTTGCACTGATCAACGGCTTCCCCTGTGCATCGCGGGTTCCCATGTGATTCAGGCAGGCGATTAACATCGTCCGGGCAACGGCATCGTAGATAATAGATAGGACCTGGACAATCTGTTGTTCCAGAGGAGACAACTGGTGATATTGCTCGATCAACTGGGTTTGCAGTTCTGCGGTTTCTGAATCCATCTCTGCCACCATCCCTTATGAACATGCCCATTTCAGAGATAACATTATTCCGTTGGGGTTGGATCTGTTAGGGGTTCGTCAAAGAGTCCGATCGCAACTCCTAAATCGGGGCAAATAGTGCTTGCATGGGCGATGGAGCTGGCTCGATCAGGATGGAGCCTACTTGCCGTACCAGGTTTTTCTCCACTGTTTCATCTGGTCAATTTCTGCCTGTTGAGAGGCGATAATCTCATTCGCCAATTGCCTTAACTCAGGATGTTGGGCTTTGGTGAGCGCATCTTTTGCCATTGCAACTGCACCTTCATGATGGGGAATCATGGCGTTCATAAAGCGCAAATCAAAGTCTGCATCGGCAGCACCCAGATCCATGGCATTGTGATCCATGTTGGCATGATCTGTGGCTGGCTTCGAGCCAGCATCGGTGGCAACGGGATTGGTTGTCTGAAGTTGGGTGTGGGGATTTGAACAGGCAGTTAGACCATTACCCATGGTGGCGATCGTAGCGATGACCAGTGGTAAAAACTTAGTCTTCACAACAACTTGCTTCATAACCTTTAAGTAATGGCAACAATATACTTGGCACACCAATCCCTTTCCCCTCATCCCCCACCCCCTTCTCCCACAATGGGGAGAAGGGGCATTAACGCTTAATTTCTCCCCTCTCCCGCTCTGGGAGAGGGGCCGGGGGTGAGGGCAGTGTTGGTGCATGAAGTATATTAATGCCTAAGTAATCGGGTGAGATTAATTATAAGAAGGGGGTCTGGGGGCACGCCCCCTTCACCCCGACTCTCATCCTTAATTTAATTGTGCCGACCTACTTACCCAACCCCAGTTCACCAAGGACTACTGTAGCAGGGATTCAATAAATGCAGCCAGAACCGCTGTAAATACCCGTGTCCAACCTTGACTCAATCTCAATGCCATCTCAGGTTGCTGCAACAGCACAAAATAGGCACTCAAGGACAGTCCTCCCACCAGGCCATATACCCACCTGCCCAGGCTGACCTGAACCACTTGAGTGTAGAGCCAGTAGGAAATAACTGACGCCAGCACCATTCCCAGCACTCCCGCCAGATTGAGAGCGATCGCCATCTCGATCGCAACTCCAGCGCTGGCAGTCTGCACCAGATGGGCTGCATGGCCAGCATACCAGGTTTGGATCGCCATTCCCGGCAACCAGCCAATCCACTCGAACTTAATCTGATGGATCCGCTGCATGATGGCCTCAGTCCAGTCGAAAAACCAGGTCCATTCCTCCTCTCTGCCTGTGACCCTGTTCCAGATCTGGTTGGTCAGCAGCACCAGGAGCAGCACCAGCAACCAGGGTGCAAGCAGGAGCAGCACCAGACCCCAGTACATGACCACTGTGCCCAGGGCATGACCCAGGAGCTTCAAAACCACCATGACGATGCCTCCAGTCTACTCAAGCTTTTTTCTGTAGTAATGATATGGACAATCGCTATATTGAGACAAAATATGGAAGCCTGTCACTTTTGCAGTGATGCTCTCTAGCCCTCATCCCCCAGCCCCTTCTCCCTTTTTGGGCTACTGTGTACTCATAATCCCCTCCTGGGAGGGGTAGGGATGGGTTTGAGGGTTATGCGTCAAATCCTGGTGGGTCGAGTAAAGTAGAGAGACATTTACTCCGAAGCATAACCTCTGGAAGGTTTGCGTTGTGGTCATCCCAATACTCATAAACATGGTAAACCTCCAAACGGAGGCCAACGGTACTTCTGCCTCCAGTGCCAGCAGACGTTCAATGAACGGTTTGACACGACCAGGCCCATAGCGTTCGCGCAGCGTTGCCGGAAGGCACTAGGGAGTAGTCTACGAGGCATTAGCCACACCAGTGGACTTGCCTATAACACTGTTCTCAGCCTTGTTTGTGCCGCCAGTCAGCAGGCCCAATGGGTCCATAATGCTGAAATCCAAGCGGTGCAAACTGAGGCAGTGAGTGCGAATGAGTTATGGTCATTTGTAGCAAGAAACAAAAGCAATACCTCCCAGAAGAATTAGAGGTGGGGAATTGCTGGATTGAGGTGAGTCTGTCAAATTCCAGTGGCGTGATTTTAGCTGCTAGAGTTGGCAAACATACGGATGAGTTGATCGAATCGTTGGTGCTCAACACGGAAGGAAAGACAGAGTGTAAGCCATGGAATAGTGATGATTGGGGAGGTTACGAACGGGTCTTACCGCCTGAAATTCTCCCCTACATCGGCAAAGACAAGACCCAAAGGTTAGAGGCCAATGGCATTGTCAGGCAGCAAATTTAGAAACATAAAGAACCTTGAGAGCCTGGAGGAGGAGCCGCTAAAACGATCGGCTCATTACGCCCCTCTACTTCCACAACTAATTCACGAAAATTCCATTCACCGTTTTGCTGTTGTGCATCAACATAGATTTCTCCCTTAGTCTTAGAGCCTGAAACAGGAATGACAAGACAAGCTGAACCACCATCAAAGGAAGTTGTCAAATTACCTTGCACAAACCACCCTGTCGAAATTGGTTTTCCCAGGCTTTCTACCACCATTGAGTTTTGCTTCACCTGTTCTACAGCCATTTTATAGGGAGGTGAAGAAGTCATAAAACTGACAATAAATAACAATATGCTTCCACCTATACTGACTTCAAACAAAATAGAAGAAATCAGTGGAACAATCGCCAGTTTCCACCCTGATCTTTGAAAAATTCTGACCCATGCAATCAGCAATACTATTAGCGCAATGAATTGAATAAAAGGGAAAAGAAGCAGGATGAACCACCACCATGCTTGACCACCAGCTTTGTACATCAAAACTGGACTAAACGGTGTCCATGATAACCAGGTAGGTTTGATTTCTAGCTTTTTACACAATCTCTGTAGAGAATAAGAAGACGTCACATAAAAGATCATGCTAATAAAAATGAATACTCCAGGGGTCATAACGCTCTCCAGTTTTCCAATTCTGATCGGCTTGATCGTCCTTCTGATAATCAACTGTATTTCTGGCATATGAAGAGGTATGCCAAAGCTTGATAACTGTTTCCGTTCCTTTGTAGGGAAGAGTGCATCCCACTTTTATAATCCTTTCCTCAAAGTCCTGCTCCAGAGCAGGAGAGGGACTTTGAATCTGCCTCCCCTTCTCCCTTTTTCGGGCTAGCAAAAACTGGGTTGGCGGTGGGGTTCACTTCGTTTCACCCCACTAACGCTAAAAGATTTGTCAGGCAATCCGCTTCTCCCCTCCTGGGAGGGGTGGCCCGCAGGGCCGGGGTGGGTTTGAGAGCAGAGATCGTCACTCCCACTCAAGTTGTCGTGACTTCCACTCCAGTTGTCGTCAGGAATGGATAAGCGGTCGTGACTTCCACTCAAGCGATCGTGACTTCCACTCAAGTTGTCATGACCTCCACTCAAGCGATCGTTAGAAATAGAGAAGTTGTCGTGACTCCCGCTCCAGTTGTCGTCAGGAGTTCAATCAGGGCTGGATCTGCTGGCCCGATCGCAATTCCCGCATCAGGGCAAAGCGAATATCCTCTCCCGTGGCCAGCGCTTCAATGCCTGGTTCGCCCAGCTTCAAAAACCCCAGGTTCTGCTCGCGCCCGCTGACCAGGAAATCATTGATGGCCACCCGATAGGCGCGCTGGGGGTCCAGCCGCTGGCCCTGAATCAACCACCCCTCTCCTTGAGGAGAACGGCTGACATTGGCCGTCTGCAGATAGCCCCCACTCCCCCGATTGGCTTGCCCCATATCCAGCACCTGCTGCAAAATATCTCCCCGCAGATTTACCGTAAGGACTTTGCCGCCAAAGGGCAAAATTCGGATCACATCGTACTGGGTAATGGGTCCGGGGGGCAGCACATCATCGACTCGAATGGCCCCACTGTTGAAGATGGCCAGCTCCGCCTGTGGCACCGATCTCAGGAGCGATCGGGCAATCAGCCGGGTGAGTTGGGTTTCCTGATTTCGCACAGTGGACTCCAGCCCATCCAGAGCCTCTGAAGTGGTGGCGACCACCTCCGTGGGCTCAAATCCATCGGCCCGAAAACCCTGAAATCCTTGTTCCAGCCAGTCCTTGACCAATGCCGCCGTCCGACTGTCTTCTGGAATGTCGGCAGTAACCGCCTGCAAGGTAGATTGGATGGCAAGGCAGCGCCGTACCGTATCGTAGGTCAGGCGATGGATATAGACTGTGACGGCATTGGCATCGGCTTTGAAAATGGGCGTCATCCTGCGGGGACAGCCTTTGGTCGTCTGCAGTCGATTGACGACTCGCCATTGCTGGATGTTCTCATGCTCATGGCCCCCCAGGATCAGGTCAATGTCAGGTAATTCCGCCGCCAGTTGCCGATCGGCCTCGATCGCTAGATGGGTCACAGCGATAAGAATGTCTACCTTTCCGCGCAGGGTCTTGACTTGTTTGCGGGCACTGGCCAACACGTCTTGATAACGCACATAGTCCGTCTGGTTGGCTGGTAAGGTCAGGCCAATCAAGCCCAGTCGGACCCGATCGCCCCGTTCTCCTTTCACCGTCAGAATCACCTGGGGCAGTACACCGGGAAATGGGGCTCCTCTAGCATCTGTCACATTGCTGGAGAACCAGCGAAAGGTCGATTCTTGCAGCCGCTGGAGAAATTGCGCCTCGGACAAATCAAACTCGTGGTTGCCGAAGGTGGCATAGTCCAGCCCCAGGGTGTTCATCACCGCCACGATCTGCCGTCCGGCCAGACGCTCCCCCTTAACTTTGGCGGTCCCCAGAGCCGAAGGGCTGAACAAATCACCGGCCAGCAAGGTATAGGTACGGGGATTTTCTTGCAAAAGCTGTTTTCGGATAGTGGCCACGCGGGCTAATCCTCCCCGTTTTCCCCCCTGAACCGGGGTAATTTCATAGACATCATTTAAATGCAGGAGATTGATGGGGACAATTTCAGCCCAGGTGGGAGCCGCAAAACCCAGGGACAACAGAATGCCCCATCCCAGTCCCCATCGTTGAACCTGGTTAACCATTGATTGCTGCCCCTTTGCCTGCTTCAGTCCTGCAATGCTTCACTATAGGACAGGAAAGGGGGATCATTCTACTCTTAACAATATGGCGTTTAGCACTGCTCCCCCACCTTGCTACCGCGTATACAGATCTCTGAAAAGGTTGGCTCAAGTCAGCAGACTCGCGTGAAATCCCCTCCTGGGAGGGGATTATGGGTACACAGTAGCCCACCTTGGGAAAGGAACATCCTGCTGAACCAGGACATCGGGGCAAAGTAGATATAAATCGTTAGGATGATTTGCAATTCGTACCAAAAGTAAATCTGAAGAAAACATAAAGAAGTCCATACTTACCCCATTTCCCTGGGTATTGTAGAGACATGAAATGAGGTCAGCCCGAATAAAGACCTTAACGATAAATTTCTATAAACACAAGTAAAGCGCCGGTCCCGTATGGGATTGGCGCTTTACTATCTTTTGCGGAAAAGGGAGTTGGAGCGGTGGATTTCCAGCCCAAAGGCCAGGTTTGTAGTCGTTACCGCTTAAACTGTCTGCCTGTTCAGAGCCGGATCAAAATGGGTTGTGTGGGCAATTCATGTAAAAACTCGTGCACTAATCTTTACAAAGGTTAGTAAAATAGCAGTATCAACGATAAGCATTTTTGCTCACTCCCATGACAGACGATCGATTCCCCTGGCTGACTGCGATTGTGCTGCTCCCACTCGTCGCTTCCCTGCTCATCCCCGTGTTGCCCGATAAAAACGGCAAACAGGTGCGATGGTATGCCCTGAGTGTGGCGATCGCGAATTTTGTTTTGATGTGCTATGCCTTCTGGAAGCATTACGATGCGGGCAGTGCTACTTTTCAACTCGCAGAAAAGTATGCCTGGGTACCCCAACTCGGTTTAAATTGGGCTGTTTCGGTCGATGGGGTGTCTGTTCCCCTAGTGCTGCTGGCGGGTTTGGTAACCACCCTCTCCATTTTTGCGGCCTGGCAGGTGAATCTGAAGCCCCGCCTTTTCTACTTCCTGATGCTGGTTCTGTATTCTGCCCAGATCGGGGTGTTTGTGGCCCAAGATATTCTCTTGCTGTTTATTGCCTGGGAAGTTGAACTGGTTCCGGTCTACCTGCTGGTTTGTATCTGGGGTGGCCAGAAACGCCGCTATGCCGCTACCAAGTTCCTGCTTTACACTGCCGCTGCTTCTATCTTCATTCTGATAGCAGGGCTGGCCATGGCGTTCTATGGCAATACCATTACCTTTGATATGGTTGAGCTGGGCCTGAAGAATTATCCGATCGCCCTGGAACTCTTGCTCTATGCCGGTTTACTCATTGCTTTCGGGGTCAAACTGGCAATTTTCCCGCTCCACACTTGGCTGCCCGATGCTCACGGTGAGGCTTCTGCTCCCGTCTCGATGATTTTGGCAGGCGTGCTCCTGAAGATGGGGGGATACGGGCTGATTCGCCTGAATCTGGAGCTTCTCCCCGATGCCCATATTTACTTCGCCCCGATTCTGGCGATTCTGGGGGTCGTCAACATTATCTATGGAGCCCTCAACTCCTTTGCCCAGACCAACATGAAGCGGCGTCTGGCCTACTCCTCAATTTCCCACATGGGGTTTGTGTTACTGGGAGTGGCCTCCTACACCGATGTGGGCATGAGCGGGGCCATGTTACAGATGATTTCCCATGGCTTGATTGCTGCCGTGCTGTTTTTCCTGACTGGCGTCACCTACGATCGGACCCACACCCTGACCATGGAAGAGATGGGAGGGATTGGTCAGGTCATGCCCCGAGTGTTTGCCCTGTTCACAATGGGGGCAATGGCTTCTCTGGCCCTGCCTGGGATGAGTGGCTTTGTGGGTGAGTTGTCAGTCTTCGTGGGTATGGCCACCAGCGACATTTACAGTTCATCCTTCCGCATTGTGACCATTTTCCTGTCAGCCGTTGGTCTGATTCTGACCCCGATTTACCTGCTCTCCATGCTGCGACAGGTGTTCTATGGGTCTGGAACTGCTCCCACTTGTGACCTGATCACCCCCGGTGCTGAGGGCCAGAGTAACCAGGAAGCGGTTTGTTTTGGGACTAACTGCGTTCTTCCGGCTGACGCCAAGTATACAGATGCCAGCCCTCGGGAAATTTTTATTGCAGCCTGCTTCCTGATGCTGATTGTGGGGATTGGATTTTATCCAAAATTAGCCACCCAGATGTATGACGTGAAAACGGTGGCGGTGAACGCTCAAGTTCGTCAGTCTTACACCCAGATTGCTCAGGAAAATCCTCAAATCTATGCTTCGAGCCTCGTTATCCCTCAAGTGAGAGCGGCTAAAGTTGCAACGGTGATAGGCATTTCTCGATAAAGTCGGCTTCTGGAAAAGAACTGCCAGTCTTCATAACCCTGAAGATGGGAGGTGCAGAGGAGATTCTCTTCTGCACCTTTATTGATTGAGCACCGGAGGCATGTGGGTAAAGTCGGGGTGCCGGGTGGGTAGGTCCACACTTTCCCTCACCTCCCCTGACCTGGCACTATAAGATAATGCAAAAAATTTTGTCAATTTTCATGTTATAAAGCCTGCTATTGCATAGCGCATTTTAAGTTTCAGTTTTTAAGAGATGATGACAAACATTCTGACTGGCGTTGTCATTTATTCTTCCAGCTATTGCTGTTGATCTTCCTTCAAACTTATTCCTGTGAGGTACTGACCATGGCATCAGGTCCACAATCCACCTCTCGATCGAAATCAGTTCATAAGTCAACCCTGGAGCAGGTTGATTTATTTCTGCGCGAATTACCGAACAAGGAAAAAGACCATTTGTCTTTAAGAGAAGCGATTACTGAAATGGCAGAATCTGTCAGGACAGCGATGGCTAAAGGATACAGCTACAGTGAAATTGCTGCGCTGCTTTCAGAACATATGGGTATCAGCGTCAGTTCCTGGTCTCTGAGACGGTACATTGCTGTAGAATCCAGACGAGACAGCCCGACAAAACAGGCCGATGCAAAAACTGGGGTTGCTCCCAGACGACAGCGGAGAGCCAGAACCGAACCTGCCCGTAAGGAGGATGAAAGCTCAGGGGTGCAGGTGGTCCAGGCTGTGAGCGCATCTACAGCGATCGTGGAAGCTCCTCCTACCTTTCGAGTTGATGCCCCCTTACCTGCGCCAGGATCTCCCCCAGCCAAAATAAGAAGCCCAAGAAGTCGATCGACCCCCACCCAACCCCGGTCTGACAGTACACCCAGCAGCAAACAGGCGACCCAACGCAAAAGCAGGACCGATCAGAGTTAAGCACTCAGCAGTCCAATGTCTCTGCGGTTGAGGCCATCAAGCAATGCAGAGCCACCAAGGAAAACCTCCGGTTCCCTTAAGGCAAATCAGAGTGGCCCATCAAATAGAGGTCACATTCTCGGGCTGCCCCACGTCCCTCATTGAAGGCCCAGACCACCAGGCTCTGCCCCCGACGACAGTCTCCAGCCGCGAAGACTCCGGGAATGCTGGTATTGTACTTGCCATAGTCAGCTTTAATGTTGCTGCGGCCATCTCGATCGAGGCCCAGGGCATCCAGCAGGGGTTGTTCGGGCCCCAGGAAGCCCATGGCCAGCAGGACGAGTTGGGCCGGGAGGACTTTTTCCGTGCCCGGAATCTGCTTGGGAATAAACTGTCCCTTCTCGTTTTTCGTCCATTCTACCTGCACGGTGTGGACGGCCTTGACCTGCCCGTCTGCATCCCCTTCAAACTTCGTGGCAGTCGTGAGATATACCCGTGGATCGTCGCCAAACTGGGCGGCAGCTTCTTCCTGGCCATAGTCCATCCGATAGACCTTGGGCCATTCCGGCCAGGGATTGTCCGCAGCCCGTTCTGCTGGGGGTTGGGGCAGAATTTCCAGTTGCACCAGGCTGTTACACCCATGGCGCAGGGAAGTGCCAACACAATCGGTGCCGGTGTCCCCCCCACCAATGATCACGACATCCTTGCCTGCAGCAGAGATGAAACCCCTGTTCTGATGCCGATCGAGGATTGCCTTCGTGTTGGCCGTGAGAAACTCCATGGCGAAGTGAATACCCTTCAGATCCCGGCCTTCGATCGGTAAATCCCGGGGTTTGGTAGCTCCAACACAAAGGATGGTTGCATCAAACTCCTGCAGCAGGGTCTCCACTGGCAAATCCTTGCCGACCTCAGTGTTGCAGGCAAACTTCACCCCTTCCTCCTCCAGGACATTGAGGCGACGCAGCACCACCTGTTCCTTATCCAGTTTCATGTTGGGGATACCATACATGAGCAGTCCCCCCGGTCGATCGGCCCGTTCAAACACCGTCACCCAGTGGCCAGCTTTATTGAGCTGAGCTGCAGCAGACAATCCGGCAGGGCCAGAGCCAACCACGGCCACTTTCTTGCCCGTGCGTTTGGTCGGCGGGTCCGCCGTGATCCAGCCTTCCTCCCAACCCTTATCAATGATCGAGTACTCGATATTTTTGATCGTCACGGGAGGATTGTGAATCCCGAGAACACAGGAGCCTTCACAGGGGGCCGGACAAACCCGCCCCGTGAACTCCGGGAAGTTGTTCGTCTTGTGCAGCCGATCGAGGGCTTCTTTCCAGAGGCCGCGATACACCAGATCATTCCATTCCGGAATCAGGTTATTGATCGGGCAACCGCTAGCCATGTTGCTGATCAGGGTCCCGGTATGGCAGAAGGGGGTGCCACAGTCCATACAGCGGGCCGCCTGGGTGCGGAGGCGATCGTCCGGCATGGGCAAGTGGAACTCGTCCCAATTGCGGAGGCGATCGAGGGGAGCCAGTTCAGAGGGCGATTCCCGCAGGTATTCGATGAAGCCGGTTGGTTTTCCCATAGTAGTGTTTCTGGTGGATGATTAAGGAATTTGAATAGATGGGGAGAGAACAATTAATGCGGCAACGTCGCCTGCCTTAAATTGATATTCTGGCAGGTCAAAAGCTAGTGCAGCAGTGTGATAAAGCTCAAGAGTCATGATGAGGGTTCCCTATGCAATGCAATAAATTCAGAAGCTTTTACGATCGCAATATTTTGATAATTCGTTAAGGATAAAAGGTGTTTATCTCCAGTAACAATGTGAGTTGCATTGTCATTTACTGCACATTCAATCACCATGTCATCATCAGCATCATCAGGGACAACTTTGAGAGTTTTAGAAATACTTACTAGACAAGAAAGTCTTCGAACTTCCTCAACAACAGATTGTGTTGCTTCCTCAGAAAACTTAAATTTAATCAGTAGTTTTTCGGTAAACTCATTTAGAATTTCTTCACAGGTTATTGATTCTACCTGACCAATCTTTGCTAAGGCTAAACATCGGAATGGATTACCATTTTGTGAGAGTAAAGCAGAAAGCAAGATGTTGGTATCAAAAACAGCCGTGTACTTCACTATTCTTCATGAACAATTTCATCAATAAAAACCTCGCGTTCTGCCTCAGTCATAGTATTCCAGTCATAACCTCGCTCTTGCGCCACTGACCTGATCTTGCCCGCACCGTAAGTAGAAATAGATTCCCATTCTCCCCACTGATTCAGGAGCAGATACCTGAATACTTCAATTTGCTGTTGACTCGGTAGTTGTCGAAGTAGCTCAATTACTTGTTCGTTGGTTAATGTTAGTAATGGCATTTCTCTTCTGTCAGTCGAATTTGTATTTTTACACCCCTGATTCCTGACTATATTGATTTTTCAGTAGGGTGGGTAGGGTTCACCCTACAAGATTCACAGCCAAGAGCGAGGATCAACCGCCCCCAATGCGGGCCACATCGCGGGTATTTTCCTCAAAGGCAGCAGCCAGGGCATCATCCCCACTGAGGCCAGCAGCCAGGGCATTCTTCAACGCCTGTAGCACCCGCTTGTAGTCCCTGGGCATCACCTTGACAAACTTCGGCACCATTGCCTCCCAGTTTGTCAGGACGATCGTCCCCTTCTTACTCTGGGTATAGTCCACATGACGCTGGATCAACTGGCGCACCTCGGCAATTTCCTCCGGCTCTTCCAGCCGCTCCAGACCCACCATCTGGGTGTTGCAACGGGTGGCAAAATCCCCCGCTTCATCCAGAACGTAAGCGATGCCCCCGCTCATCCCAGCCGCAAAGTTGCGCCCTGTGGGACCCAGGATGACCACCTTGCCGCCGGTCATATATTCACAGCCATGATCTCCGACAGCTTCGACTACCGTATTCACCCCAGAGTTGCGGACGCAGAATCGCTCCCCAGCTACCCCAGAGATATAGGCTTCCCCAGCCGTGGCCCCATAGAAGGCCACATTGCCAATGATGATATTTTCCTCAGCCACAAAGGTTGAAGCTGCCGGAGGATAGACAATGATCTTGCCTCCACTCAACCCCTTACCCACGTAGTCGTTGGCATCCCCTTCCAGTTCCAGGGTGACGCCCTTGGGTACGAACGCCCCAAAGCTCTGGCCCGCACTGCCCTGGAAATGCAAATGTACCGTATCTTCTGGTAGCCCATGCCAGTGCCGTTTGGTGATTTCGTTCCCCAAAATCGTCCCCACAACCCGATTGGTATTCTTGATCGGTAAGGTAGCAGTGACTTTTTCTCCTTTCTCGATCGCCGGTTGGCACAAATCCAGCAGCACCGTCATATCCAGGGACTTCTCCAGACCATGGTCCTGGGGCATCTGGCAATAACGCCCCACTTCCGGCCCCACTTCCGGCTGATAGAGAATCTTCGACAGGTCAATCCCTCTGGCTTTCCAGTGCTCTACCGCCTGCTTCGGTTCCAGCACATCCGTGCGACCGATCATCTCATTCAGCGATCGGAAACCCAACTGAGCCATCAGTTCCCGCACTTCCTGGGCCACGAACTGCATGAAGTTAACCGCATGTTGGGGGTCGCCGACGAAACTCTCCCGCAGTTTGGGATTCTGGGTGGCAATCCCTGCCGGACAGGTATTCAGGTGGCAAACCCGCATCATGATGCAGCCCAGGGTCACCAGGGGAGCTGTGGAGAAGCCAAACTCTTCGGCTCCCAGCAGGGCCGCAATCACCACATCTCGCCCTGTTTTCAACTGACCATCCGTTTCCACCACGATCCGCGATCGCAGGTTGTTCAGCACCAGGGTCTGATGGGTTTCGGCCAGCCCCAGTTCCCAGGGCAGACCCGCATGCTTGATCGAGGTCTGGGGTGAGGCTCCCGTGCCCCCGTCATAGCCGGAGATTAGCACCACATCGGCATGGGCCTTGGAGACCCCAGCGGCGATCGTGCCCACCCCCACCTCGGACACTAGCTTGACATTGATGCGGGCATCCCGATTGGCGTTCTTCAAGTCATGGATTAATTCTGCCAGGTCTTCGATCGAGTAGATGTCGTGGTGGGGCGGCGGCGAAATCAGCCCCACACCAGGAGTAGAATGGCGCACCTTGGCAATCCAGGGATAGACCTTCCCACCAGGAAGCTGGCCCCCTTCTCCAGGCTTGGCCCCCTGGGCCATCTTGATCTGGATTTCTTTAGCCTTGGAGAGATACAGACTTGTGACCCCAAACCGACCTGACGCCACCTGCTTAATCGCACTGTTCTTGGAATCCCCAGCTTCATTCGTCCAGGTGTACCGTTCCGGGTCCTCTCCCCCCTCGCCGGTATTGGATTTGCCCCCAATCCGATTCATGGCGATCGCCAGGGCTTCGTGGGCCTCCTTCGAGATCGAGCCATAGCTCATGGCTCCTGTCTTGAAGCGCTTCGTGATCGCCTCGATCGGCTCCACTTCTTCCAGGGGCACCGGCTCCCTGGGCTTAAACTCCAGCAGCCCCCGCAGGGTAAAGAACTTCTGGTTCTGCTGATTCACCAGAGCTGCATAGTTCTGGAACAGGTCATAGCGACCCGTGCGGACTGCCTGCTGCAGAGTGTGAATAGTTTCCGGGCTGAACAGATGGGCTTCCCCATCCTTGCGCCACTGGTACTCCCCACCCACATCCAGGGTATGGCCGTTCACCTCCCGATCGGGGAAGGCATGGCTGTGCCGCAGGATGGCTTCCTGGGCGATGATGTCCAGGCCCGCTCCTTCGATCCGGGATGCGGTCCAGCTAAAGTAGCGATCGATGACAGCGCGATTCAGCCCGATCGCCTCAAAGATCTGAGCCCCTCGATAGCTCTGCAGGGTCGAGATGCCAATCTTGGAGGCCACCTTAATCACCCCCTTGGTGGCGGCTTTGATGTAGTTTTTGCAGGCGGTTTTGTACTCGACATTGACCAGTAAACCCTGCTGGATCATGTCCTCGATCGTCTCAAAAGCCAGATAGGGATTGATGGCTCCGCAGCCATAGCCGATCAGGGTGGCGTAGTGGTGCACCTCACGGGGTTCCCCTGACTCCAGCACCAACCCCACTCGAGTCCGACTGCCCTCCCGAATCAGGTGGTGGTGCAGACCGGCCACCGCCAGCAGAGCTGGAATGGGAGCCTGGGCTGCATCCACCCCCCGATCGCTGAGGATGAGGATGCTGACCCCAGCGGCGATCGCAGCGTCTGCCTTGCTACAAAGATCGGCCATGGCCGCTTCCAAACCCTGCACCCCCGCTTTCGGATCAAACAGAATCGGCAGGGTGATGGATTTGAAATCCCCAGTTGTAAGATGCTTCAGTTTGGCCAGTTCTTCATTGCTCAGAATCGGGGTTTTCAGTTTGATCAGATGGCAGCTTTCCGGCTCCGGTTTGAGCAAATTGCGCTCCGCCCCGATCGTCGTCTCAGCAGAGGTGATGATTTCTTCTCGAATCGAGTCGATCGGGGGATTGGTCACCTGGGCAAACAATTGCTGGAAGTAGTCATATAACAGCTTGGGCCGATCGGACAGCACAGCCAAGGGCGTATCGGCTCCCATGGACCCCACCGCCTCCACCCCATCCCGCGCCATGGGCACCATCAACAGCCGCAGTTGCTCAAAGGTATAGCCAAAGGCCAGTTGCCGCTGAATGGCGGGAATCTGATCGCTGGTGAGGGCTGCTGGGGGGGCATCGGGCAACTGGGCCAGATCCACCAGGTGCTGGTTCACCCAATCCCGGTAGGGATGGGCCGTGACAATGCTGCGCTTGATTTCCTCGTCAGCAATGATGCGCCCCTCTTCCATATTCACCAGGAACATCCGACCTGGCTGCAACCGTCCCTTCAGGGCTACCCGTTCGGGCTCAATCGGCAACACTCCGGCTTCTGAGGCCATGATCACCAGGTCATCCTTGGTGACGTAGTAGCGGGAGGGGCGCAGGCCGTTGCGATCGAGCACTGCTCCCATCATGGTGCCATCGGTGAAGGCGATCGACGCCGGACCATCCCAGGGCTCCATCAGACAGGAATGGTACTCATAGAAGGCTTTCTTCTCGTCACTCATGGACTCATGGGCCGTCCAGGGTTCGGGGATCATCATCATCACAGCGTGGGGCAGGGACCGACCCGCCAGGGTCAACAGCTCCAGGGCATTGTCGAAAATGGTGGAGTCGCTGCCGTCTACGTTAATGACCGGCTTTACTTTCTTGATGTCATCCCCAAATAGCTCCGACTCAAACAGAGACTGACGGGCATGCATCCAGTTGATGTTGCCCCGCAGGGTGTTGATCTCCCCGTTATGGGCGATGTAGCGGTAGGGGTGCGATCGCTCCCAACTGGGGAAGGTATTGGTACTGAAGCGGGAGTGAACCAGGGCCAGGGCACTTTCCAGATCCGGATCCTGAAGGTCGGGATAGTACTGCCCCACCTGCACCGGCATCAGCATGCCCTTGTAGACGATCGTCCGGCAGGAGAGGCTGGCGGGATACCAGCAGGGATCGATCCCCGGCACCCGGATGGCATTGTGGGTCAGCTTGCGGATCACGTAGAGCTTGCGTTCGAAAGCCAGGTCATCCACCAGCAAGGGATTGCGTTGGATAAACACCTGTTGCATCAACGGCTCACTGGATTTGGCCGTGTTTCCCAGGGGTTCATTATTGGTGGGCACATCCCGCCAACCCATGACCTGCTGTCCTTCCTCAGCCACGATCGCCTCGAAAATTCGCCGTCCCTGCTCCCGAGCAGCCCGATCAGGAGAGGCGTAGATCATCCCCACCCCATACTGACCCGCCTCCGGCAGGATGATGTGCTCTGTCGCTGCCACCTTCTGCAGGAACTTGTGGGGGATTTGCAGCAAAATCCCAGCGCCATCGCCAGTGTTGGCTTCACAACCACAGGCTCCCCGGTGATCAAGGTTGAGGAGGATGGTCAGCGCCTGTTCCACGATCGCATGGGAGGGCTTTCCCTTCATGTGAACGATAAACCCGACGCCACAGGCATCGTGCTCAAACTGTGGATCGTATAGTCCCTGGTTAGGTGGCAGTTGGTTGCTTTGCATTGTGCTAGTAGTGGCGAAACGAAATTGGGCAGCGGAACGGAATGGGCAATGGGACAGAGCCTAAATCCAGAAAATAAGGAGTTCCTAATTCTAGATAATTTAGTCTGGATTTTCTAATGAGGTTAGCCTGCAGAGGTCAGGTCTTAAGGAAATCGTCAGATCTGCTGATTTACATCTCGCAATAATTTCGGGGATCACCAGAAAACTCGACTCGAAAAATACAAAAGTCCAGTGTTAGAGAAAACATACAGCAGGTCGCCCTGATTCCAGTAGATCTCCCGTACTATTTAGTAAATCTTTTGTACTATAAAGAGAGCGATCGTTGGAGAGGACAGATGGCTAACCTGTTGCTAATCGAGAGTCCAGGTAAATCCAGGAAGCTGAGTCAGATCCTGGGCCAGGGCTGGATTGTTAAAGCCAGCTTGGGCCACATTCGGGAACTGGCCAACGATGGGGAAGATGCCCTTGGCTTTGACCTGAACGAAAATCAGGTCGAATGCCGCTATGAACCCAGAGGAGCCAGAGCTAAACAGGTGTTGGCAGAACTGCGCCAGGTGGTCAAGCAGGCCGATCGGGTCTATATCGCCACTGACCCCGATCGGGAAGGGGAAACGATCGGGTGGCATCTCCAGCAAGAATTGCGCCTGAAAAATCCCCAGCGGGTCGTTTACAGTGAAATCACACCTGCCGCTGTGCAACGGGCGATCGCCCATCCCCGTCCCCTGGACCAGGCTCTCATCGGGGCTGGACGCGCCCGCGATTGCCTGGATAAGCTGGTGGGGTATCGGGGCAGCAAGCACCTGGTTTGGAAGCTCAACAATGGAGCAAAGTCCATGGGCCGGGTCCAAAGCGCTACCCTGCACCTGCTGTGTCAGCGAGAACGGGAGATTCAGACGTTCAAGCCCCAGGATTACTGGATGGTGTGGGTGGAGTACCGGGAAGGGTTCAAAGCCCTTTACCGTAAGAGTTTGACGCCCCGCAAGCAGGCTCCGACAGTGCCGAGCGAGGATGCTGCTGAGAGCCAGGATGGGGCAGAAGGGGATCGGGTCACCACTCAGGCAGAAGCCGATCGTCTGGTCGCGATCGCCCGCTCCCAGCCGCACCAGATTGTGAAGGTCGATCGTAAAACCACGCCCCAATCTCCTCCACCGCCGTTCATTACCTCCACCCTGCAGCAGGCAGCCGGGGCCAAACTGCACTTCAGTCCCGACCAGACGATGAAAATTGCCCAGTCTCTCTATGAAGCTGGGCACATTACCTACATGCGCACCGATTCGGTGATGCTCTCGGAGCAGTTCTGTATTGCGGTTCGGCAATACCTGGAACAAGAGGACCCCACCAATGTACCTGCCAGAACGACCCGTCACCGTTCCAAACAGCAGGCTCAGGAGGCCCACGAAGCTATTCGACCCACAGAGGTGAATCAAACTCCACAACTGCTGCAGGCCAGGGTATCCGCCGATGCCGCCCGCCTTTATGAGCTGATCTGGCATCGGGCTGTAGCCTCCCAATGTGCCCCGGTTCAGATCGCCAAAACTCGTATTGTCACCCAATCTGGCGAGGCTTTCTGGGAAGCTCGGGGCCAGGTGGTGACCTTTCCCGGCTACACCCGCTACTGGAATAATCTGAGTGCCGATGTGCAGTTGCCTAACCTGAATCAGGGGCAGGCTGTGACCCTGATTCAGGCCGGGGCAGAAGCCAAACAGACCCAACCCCCACCTCGCTACACCGAGCCCAAGCTGGTGCAACTGATGGAGCGTCAGGGTATTGGTCGGCCTTCCACCTATGCTCCTACGATTAAAACCCTGAAAGAACGAGATTATGTGCAAGGCGTGAAGGGCAAACTTCAGCCCACCCCTCTGGGTTTGGAACTGGATGCATTTCTACAGAAGGTTTTGCCCGATCTGATTCAACCGGAGTTCACGGCTCAGATGGAATCGTCCCTCGATGCGATCGCTGCTGGAAAAGAAGACTGGCAAACCTACCTCACCCAATGGAACCGGAATTACTTTGCCCCGGCCCTGGCGCAAGCTATCCAGAAAATTTCATCCTCTGTGGGCAGGCCCCCGACTCCCCCAGCTTCTCCCCAGTCTGCCAAAACCACTCAAAAACCCTGTCCTAAATGTGGCCAATCCCTGGTGAAGGTGCCTTCTAAGTCCACCAAGATTAGGGGCAATCATTTCCTCGCCTGCGATCGGAAGCAGGGGGGCTGTGGTGCAGCCCTATTCTGGAATCCAAAACTTAAGCAATACGAGTTGCCCTACAGTCAGAGAACCCCCGACCCGGAAGCCTTGACAGACTTTCCCTGTCCTGGCTGTAGGGCGTTGCTGGAGCGGTATGCCTATACCAAAGAGGGCAAAACCAAAGTCATGTTACGCTGTGCCATTCCCGAACATCGCCAGGGTAAGTGCAAAGATGTGGCTTTCTTTGAGGGGCGGGATGGCTTTTGGTCTCCCAAGTTTGGTATCCTCAAAACCCCTGCACTTACCGTCGTGGACTGACTAATCTGCAATGGGCCGCAATCGCAACAACCAAAGCAATCTGCCTGCACAGGTTCTCAAACCCTGATCAATTTGAGTCTGTGCAGGTCTGCAACCTCGCCCAGGTGGGTAGATTGTTGAGAGTTATCAACGCTTGATTGCAGATTATCTCGTCTGATCTAGGATGGAATTATAAATAGAACAAACTTAATTGCTGACTACAATTTGAAACAAAATCATTCATTTCTGCAACCTAATTAGAGCATAGAGGTTAGAGCATAGAGGTTAGAGCATAGAGGTTAGAGCATAGAGGTTAGAGCATAGAAAAGAAGATTTTGAGCGATCGCGCCGTAGCAGATGGCGAGAACGATCGAGCATATCAGATTGAGATCTGTAAATTAGCTAAAGAAAGGTTAGCTAGCAAAGAAGGGAGCTGAAACAGGTCTCAATTGCTTCAAAGGGTTTTTTGCAGGGTTGTTGGAGATAGCACCATCAGTAAAGTTTAAGCTCTATGCAGTGAATCCCACTTCATGAGAGCAAAAGATTAAGCACAACGCACAACTCAACCTAATCGCAGCCTCCTGATCGCTAGGGGCATGGGAAATTCAAGGATTGAGGAAATACACCATGACACCCGATTATCTCATCGTAGGGAGTGGCTTATCTGCACTGGTCTTTGGAGCCCTGATGGCCAAAGCCGGGAAAACGGTGCAAATCCTGGAAGCCCATGAGCACCCTGGTGGCTTTGGCCACACCTTCACCATGGCCAAGAAGTATAAGTTTAATGCCCAGCTTCACTATGTTTGGGATTGCGGCGAAGGACATACGGTGAATCGGGTGTTGAAGAAGCTGGACTTAGATCAGATCGTCACTTTTGAGCGATATGATCCTCAAGGCTTTGATCACATGCGGATGCCCGGTTACGCACTGGATATTCCCTCAGATCCTCAAGACCTGATTCAGCGGCTTTCTGACCTGTTCCCAAAGGAAGGGGAGGCGATTCGGAAGTTTATCCACGAAGTTCAGAAAACCAGTCAGGGCTTGAAGCGCCTCTCCCCTCCAGTCCAACCCTTGGAACTGCTGCAGCATCTGGGTGAAGTGACGAGTACCTTAAGGTATCTCAACAGTACGCTGCAGGACGTTTTTGACAAGTTTAACCTGCCCAAAGCGGCCCAAACCCTATTAGCCCTACAATGGCCAGATTTTTTATTACCTCCCGATCAACTTTCTTTTTATGCCTGGGTGATCTTATTTACCGGATATCAACAGGGGGCCTTTTATCCGACTCGCCATTTTGAGCAGGTGATTCAGTCCCTGGTGCAGGAGATTGAAGCCCAGGGAGGCAAGATTCTGTTTAACTATGAAGTCACTGGCTTTATTGTCAAAAATAGCTCTGTGACTGGAGTCCAAGCCATCAATCTCAAAACCAAAACAACCACTGAATTTGTAGGCAACACGATCGTCTGCAACATGGATCCGAAAAAAGCGGCTCAGATGATAGGTCTTGAGAAATTCTCCAGGGCAGTCCGCCAGAAACTCAATTATGACTATTCCCCCTCCAACTACATGGCTTACTGTGTGGTTAAGGATTTAGATCTGCGTGCGTATGGATTTGGTAAATGGAATACCTTTCATACGGAGCTTCAGGATTTGAATTATGCCTTTTACAAAATGTATGAAAAGCATGATTTCTCCAAGCCCAGTTTTGCAATCACGACCCCTACCTTGCTAACAGAATATCAGCGCGACTGTCCAGAAAACTGTCAAATCATTGAGTTTTTGACAGTTGCTAATTATGCCTATTTCAAGGCCCTAAAAGAACATGATCCAAAAGCTTACAGGCAGAAAAAGGCAGAAATTCTGGATGCTATTTTGGATGTGGTTGAAAAACACTATGTCCCCAATTTTAGACAACATATTGTCTTTAAAATTACGGGAACTCCAACGACCAATGAGCGATTTTGCTGGTGCCCCAATGGGAATTCCTATGGTTCAAGTCTGACCCCTCGCAATATGGGCATGGACAGGTTAGATTACCGCACTTCTTTAAAGAATTTCTATTTTTGTAATGCCTCATCGGGCTATCCAGGATTCGCGGCTACATTTTGGACGGGGGCATTGTTGTATCAAAAATTGTCTGGAGATGTGGTTTTAGGCAAAGGTTAAACATGGTGAGATATGAAAATAGCCATTATCGGGGGTGGGGCCAGCGGCATGGTGACAGCATACTTGCTCGACAAAAAGGGCCATCATGTGACCGTATTTGAGAAACAACCTATCTTGGGGGGGCATATCCGGACCCTCAATTATAATGTGCAACCTAACCAATCTGACTGTAATCAGCGTTTGGAATGCGGGGTCCTCGAATTTCCCCGTGTGTTTCACAATTTTCTGGATTTGATGCAGGAATTGAAAGTTGAATTAGAACCTGTTGATTTGGGTTCAGCCTTGTATCTCAAAGGGGGGCGTCATTTTCTATCCTCTGGGGTGATCCGCAAGAATTTTACTGGGATGCGTTGGCTGATCGAATCTCTACGGTTGGATACGTTGTATGCCCGATCGGCTGGATTTTGGGTTAACACAAGATTTGCCAATCAGAAAGACTTTTATCATCACCCTCTTTCGCAATACCTGAAGCGCCAATGTATTCGAAATCGCTGGCTGAAATTGCTCACGATGTATAGCTATTCAATGCCATTTGAACTGATTGACAATTTTCCAGCAGAACTCGCCATTCCAGCACTACGAGACTATATTTTTGTCAACTGGGTCAGAATTAAAGATGGGGTCTATTCCTATATTGACAAGATCTTGAAATCCTTCCAAGGGGACATTTTTCTCAATGTTGAGATTGCAGGGATTTTTAGAACACCGGATGCGGTGAAAATCATGGGCACAAATGGGGAGATAGGGATCTTTGACAAACTGGTTTTTGCGACCCCCCCGGATCAGGTGATGAAGCTGTTGGCTGACCCAACGGACGCAGAAGCCAGACGGTTTTCAGCCTGGAAGGCAAACTGGATGAGAACTGTGATCCATACGGATACTTCCATGTATTCCCAGTATGGGATTCGGCAATTTTCAGAATTTGACTTTTTTGAAACAGACAGGGGCTGGGGATATAATGCTTACTTGAATCAGCTTTGCGGCCTCTCCTCCTCCCAGGCCTATAGTTTGGCATTTGATCTGGATAGCTTGATTGCAAAAGATAAAATTCTGCATATCCAGGAACATCACACCCCTTTATATACGGTTCAGTCTTTCCGATATAGAGACGAAGTAAGGGATACCAATGGTGAGAACAATACTTACCATGTTGGTGCCTACCTGGGCGATGGCTTGCATGAAGGCGCGATCGTTTCAGCCCAGCGGGTCGCCCAGTTGATTGGGTAGGTGCATTCGAATCAGAAGAATGGGGGAAGGTTGCCAAAGCCAACGAAGCCGCAGCCAACCAACTGGTTCATATGCAACAGGAATTGCAAATCATCCGCACTGAAGTTCATCAGGCGTTGCTGAATAGAAGTATGATTTTCGTGCTTGAGCCTTATGCAGCCCTCACCCTAGCCCTCTCCCAAAGGAGAGGGAACAAGAGTTTTAGCTCCCTTCTCCTGCGGGAGAAGGGTTGGGGATGAGGGTATTCATATTTGCATTCAGCAAAGCCGTTCATCAATGGCAGGGACAGGCAGAAGCAAATCATCAGCTCTTTCAAGTAGAGCAAGAGAAACATCATCAGGTCTTGTCCTGGTACCAGGCTGAGCAGGAGAAACCCCAGTCTTAAGTAATCGGGTGAGATTAGTTATAAAAATGGGGGTCTGGGGGCTTTTGCTGGCGCAACGCTTCGCGAACGCCCCCAGGAAGGGGGCATGCCCCCTTCACCCCTACACTTATCCTCGATTTAATTGTGCCGACCTACTTACATTGCACTCTACACTGAGGAAAAGACCAGGGCGGACGATCTATTGGTCCAATTCCAGCAGGCTCAGACTCAGACCCAGCACTACATGACCCTGTATCAGGAAGCGCAAACTCAGCTCACGGTAGAGCGGCGATCGAAAGCCGGAATCAAAGGCTGGGAAACTTGCCGGAAGTGGGAGAACGAGGTTAAAAACAGTCCATGACCCAATCGGGTCATGGAGGCAGATCTACGATCTGAATTCATCATGCTCCAGATCATTGGGTTGGCATCAACTTATCTGCTGTTAAAAAACCAGCTACACACCATGTTCTGAGCCATACCAACCGGGGAATCTTGGGAAAATTCGGCGAGAGCAGTGACTTCATCACTCTGACTGTAACCACCCTTCTTCAGGTAAGCACGGGTTGAAAGAAGYGTCAGGGTATTGCGATAGCAGTTGGTTTCAAAGATAAAAGAAGTGGCCCTAGAGTCCTCTGCTAAAGATCCATCGGCATAAAGCTGGAAAATTGCGCCATATCGGGTTGTTTCGGAGTTGCCGATCGACCAGGTTATGCCATTACGTTTAAGTAAGAAAGTGGTCTGATCTTCTGCAGCAGCCTTGAGAGGCAGACTGGTTAGCAGCCCTACTGCAAGGAGGGTAAGTGCGGTGAAAGATTTGTACATAAACTTTTCCCAGAAATCTTTCTGAGGTTAAAGATGGATGTCCCTTGATAGCTTCGAGATCCTCGCTGAATCCCTTCCGTCAGATCGCTGAATGTAGTCTCCAATGGATGAGAATGCTGTAATCTGACACCCACGAATCGAGCCACCTGAACCACTACTGACCATGAGTGATGACCTGCAACGGCACCCTCTGTGCAAGAGAACCAGACATCTTTTCCGGGTGCTGGGTCTGCTTGTGTCAGGGCTGTTGTTTCTCTTCCTGATCACGATCAATCTGGTGGCCACGATCGTGGTCCATGTGCCCATGCCTGCTGTGGGTGAGAACCAGTTCGATGCAGCGATCGTGCTGGGCTACCCGGCCCAAGCGGATGGCCAACCCAGCCCTATACTGGCCCAACGGGTGCGGAAGGGGGTGGAACTATTCGGTGGAGTTCTAGACATGTGGATAGGATTCGCCCAACCCCTTTAAGTGAAGGAGTTTTAGGGTATGCGTCCACAGGTCTACAACACGACCAGGAACCTGATTACGGCGGCTGTCCCCTGATTGCCAACAATATGGGTCAATCGAAGGGACAAGAATATTTTGGAGATGAACCTTACCACCAGACCTGTCCCAATTTCCCTCCAGCTTCTTCAGATCGCTAATTTATACTTGCCCGATCGCACCCTATTGAGAAGTACTCCTCCCCTCTCGTAACATCCGTTCAATTGCCTCCACTCGCCGTTGTAGAGCTGCGAGTTGATCCTCTGCACTGGGTGGCTTGAGATAAGCCAGCAGAGCCTCGATCGCAATCTCAGATCGATTCCTTCCTTCAGCCTCTTTCTGTTTGATCAGGGTATCGAGTTCTAGGGGAATACGAACGCTCAGGAGTGGGTTAGGCATGATGACAGTCTGATGACGAAATGGATGATTTTCTGATGACACCCTCTTGAAACTCTGTCATCACCCGTCATCAATGCCTGATGACAGGGTGTGATGACAAGACGATGACAAAGAGGAGAGAGCTGATGACATTGTGCCCAAGGTATTTTTTCCAGAGAGACCGCCATTGTGCGGAATTATTTTTCCCTTCTCCAGCCCTTTCATAGGTGCAACTTATCAGTTGAGCAGAGCTGACGGAAGAATGCGGGTTGTAGCCCTGTGCGATTCATAAGTTCTACTAAAGTCTGCTGATTTTGTTCTTGGGGACCCATCAGTACCCCTAAAATGGGCTACTTTTCGCTGAAAACTGTCTGAAAAATAAGCATTTTTCAGACAGTTGGGTAAAATAGGACAAATGCACCAAATTAGACCGTGCTCTCCCCAGAACGATCGCTCCTTCGCAAACCAAATTCTGCTTACCGCAGTCGGGAGTACCTCACCTTCAGTGAAGTGTCCCAACTGATCGCCGCTGCCGAATTGCGGGGACGACATCCCCTGCGCGATCGCACCCTGCTGCTGCTCATGTTCCGCCATGGCCTCCGAGCTGGGGAAGCTGCACCCCTGCGCTGGGATGCGGTCATGTTGGACGATCGGAGCATTGCGATCAACCGGCTGAAACACAGCGTCAGTGGGGTGCATCGCCTCCAAATGGATGAGGTGGAAGCCTTACGGGAGCTGAAGGAGAAGTATCCCGACTCCTACTATCTCTTTGTGAATGAGCGAGGAATCTATCTTTCAACCGGTGCGATCGCGAAGATTATCGATCGGGCTGGAAAGCTGGCAGAGTTACCGTTACCCGCCCATCCCCACATGCTGCGCCACTCCTGCGGCTACTACCTGGCAGAGCAGGGCCTGCCCACCAGGGACATTCAGGAATACCTGGGGCATCGCAATATTCAGAACACCGTCAGGTATACGGCTGGGAACCCTGCCAGGTTTGATAGGATTCAGTGGCAGCCGTGTCAGTATTGATGGAATATAAGTGGTGGGTTAACCTTGGTTTTTGAGGCATTTCCCTATCTTGCCCTCAATTGCCTTTTTAGTCAGTTCTCTGAGGCTTAAAAGATGCTGATTTACTTCCTCAATTGTCTGTTCAAAGGTTTTGCCACGACGAACATGAGCGATTTCATTCCTTAATTTTGTATAGATAGTTTCAATCTCTTCCCGTATTCGGATCAGCTTTTTGAAGGTTTTGACATCAGGTTGAGCTGACTGAATAAATTTGTCTACTTTTTTCTGTTTATCACCAAAGATTTGTAGAAGAATACTGTAGAGAAACATGTATTCAGCAATGACATCTTTACTTTGAATAGCAATTCTATATTGCTTGTAGTATGTATCTCCAAGTCTATGGAAAGGCATTTTTAGAAGTGCTGTTAACTTGTCGGGTGAGACAGTTAGCACATTTACAATCCGAATAGATTCGTGATCCTCAACTGTAGGATTCCTTGTATTTAATATCTTTTCTTGTCCATCAGAACGGACTGATACGATATCGACACTACATAATTGAGACTTTCCAATTCTCAAATCATAGAAGTAAGCAATTTTATTTAAGATACTTGGGATATATTTGTTCGCTATTGCACAGGCTGCTTCACTAGATTCGGGGTGATTAATAATTGCCTTCAGAAGCATAAAACCTGGCTGGTCATCAAGAAGAATAATGTCTTCCAAAGAGTTTATTTGAATAGGAATATGCATTTGGGAAAATCTTGGATTCTCTCCCTTTTCAACTTGATACCAAACATGTGCCTGCTTTTTCATATTCGTTCACTATGCATCCAGACTGCACTGAGGAAAATTACATTGAACGCTATACCCAGGCGATGTACTTGCTGGAGGGCTGGGAGCTGATCATCCAGCCAACGAATTTGGGCATTAGGATGAAGCTGTTGAGCGTACGATCGCATTGCTCTGAAGCCTCAACAGCAATCACCTCATGGCCCTGTTGGGCGAACCAGGCTGCATCTTGTCCACTTCCAGATTCAACATCCAAAACCAAACTGGGATGGGTGGGTAGGAGATCTACGAGCCAGCCATGCACCTGCTGGAAGGAGAAAGTTGCATATTGAGGTGAGATCGTGGCTGCATCTTACTCATCCCAATAGCTTGAGGTCATGGGAACGCTACTTTAGCGCGTCTGCAACCACTGRCGTAAGTCATCCAGACCCGTGAAGTCAAGCAGGGCCTCTCCCAGATCCTCCAGTTGGGCCAGGGACAGAGTCTGCAGTTGGGATTCAAGTTCATTGGGGAGAACACCAATGCGACGGGTAAGCAGGCGCAAGACAAAGGTTAAGGCTTCTTCTTGTCTACCTTCTTGTCTACCCTCTTGTCTGCCTTCCTGAAGAATATCTTGATAGATTACAGATTCACGCATGGCCCTCTCCCGAAACAGTTGACGAATGATCGTTTTCTTAAATCGTAAGCCTGCCAGCAACTGGGTGTAAGCAGACACCTCTCGCTGCTGTTGCATTGATTCTATCCTGCTTACCTGTTGTGCCGTCTGGGCCAGGAGCTGTTCCGGATTGGCAGCCGCAGCTAAGGGAGCCAGGGGCAAGAGTGCATTRTCCTGCAAGAAAAGGGCCGGGTCCTGTTCCCACATCGGGATGACGCGATACTCGTGTCGGGTAGAAGCAGCTACGAATGCAGTTTCGACCACGGTGCCTTCTGCCGGAGGTGTCAGGAGCACCACGACCTGGGTCACCGGCAGCCGATAGAGACGGTATAACCGGGTAAAGTAATCCAACATCCTAACGGGTAAAGGCGGATCTGACTCCAGTTTGACCTGAAACTCCAGGTGCAGGATCTGCTCTTGCAAACCCAGGAAGATGACCGAATCAGCCCGAATCGGCTCAATACTCAGTTCTGTTTTGAGCACTTCGACGACAGGGGGAGGATAGCCCAGAATCCAGGCGGCAAAGCGATCGGGATACTTCTCTGAGAGCAGTTTGCAGACGTTATCGAAAGACATGCAAGGGAAGTGGCAAGTAGTACAATTCTATCATCCGAAGGCAAGATTCTCAGGGGCGCATCCGTGGCGACGATCGTAACCACACCCTGCTCAGACTGTTGGGACGAAGTTATGGACATCATCGGACCCATTCAAAGGCATAACTTGACGGACCTGTGGGCCTGGGTGCGATCGCGAAGATTATCGATCGGGCTGGAAAGCTGGCAGAGTTACCGTTACCCGCCCATCCCCACATGCTGCGCCACCCCTGCGGCTACTACCTGGCAGAGCAGGGCCTGCCCACCAGGGACATTCAGGAATACCTGGGCCACCGCAATATTCAGAACACCGTCAGGTATACGGCTAGGAACCCTGCCAGGTTTGATAGGATTCAGTGGCAACCGGTAGAGCTGTAGGGGCAAAGCTAAGTCCAGATACCTCTTTAGGATAAGCAGTACCAAACCCCTCAATTTTGGGGGTAGTCAAATACTCCAACTGCTCAGAGATTCTTCTCTAGATGCCATTCTTGATAATGCCTGTTGACGGATTTATAGCAAACTTTCCCAACGGGAAACGCCACCTCTGCCAAAGTGAATCGCATAGGCTACCATCAAATTGTCTAAACATTCAGTCAGCCATGATACTTGGCCTTGGACTTGAACCTCGTAGTACTTAAACATCTCTGCAAAACGTTTAGCAACACGAGCTTTAATCGCATCCAGATTTGTCTGAACAGTACGGCAGAGTAGGACAATCTTAAGCACAAGACCGATAGTATGAGTTGTTCCTAAGTTGCTATTTAAGTCAAGAAAGACTACGTGATTACTACTCAAATGATTAGAATTGCTCAAATTTTTGGGATGAGCAATTAAGGCATCCAACAAGTGCCCGCAAGTTTTTACTAGCAAGGATTCACCAGGGCGATGATGGTCGTTGTGTGGTAAAGCATTGTTTAATTGTTCATGCAACCAAGTGTTGAAATGACGATCACTATAGCCTGGATCAATAGAAGTAGTCAGATAGTTATGAATCTGTTGTTTCACCACAAAATGAGACTGAGCATGGTCAAGGCTTGCAAAGAAGTGTCTTGCTGAGTCTTGGTAACTACGGGAACCTTTTGCCTTACCAGCAAAAAGCTTCACTGCCTGTGTCAGTTGCTGATCACTCAATAGGGTAGGGTTATCATCTGCCATCCTGGTATCAGGATGGCGTAGGCGATTGATGATATAGCGCGATAGATGCTGCTCAAATTGCTTTTCCCGTCGAGCTTGTAATTGTGCAATAGCATACTGTTTTCCATCACCAGTATCATCGTCTTGCAAATAGTAAGGATACAGCGGTGGATATCGGTTAACCAGCTCACTAATTGGCTGTCTAGAATTATCATTGCCTATCTGATCCCTATTCAGGCATCCACCATCTATCCGCAGTCGTTGTTCCAGCATTTCGTACTGCTGGGTTTGAGTGAATGCTTGAGTCAGCTTTCTTAGGCAATCCGTTTCTGGGGTAGTCGATGGCAGAACTGGCTTTGTTTTGAACAGAGCTACCAATCGAGGGGTTGCCTGGTGGATCTCTATTTTCTCCTCCGACCACCAGTTATTGATCAGGATGTAGCAGCATCGGTTGAGGATGTGCTTAAAATTTTGCTCTGACCAGGGTGAATTAAGGATCCGATTTCGCACCTGTAAAATCTCTTGATCTTGATAGCCAACGCCTTCAATAAACAGGTCATTGAAACGTCGCAGTAAGTCATGTGGAGATTCTGCCTTTATGTCTAGCCAATGATTATATAAACGCTCTGAATCACGCTCAAATGCTAGATAGGTGTAGTTTGGATCTGGCATGGTAAATGCTTGCCTGTTATTGCAGTTGAATATGTCAATCTATGGGGACAGTAGATGCATGCCTGAAAATTGAGTTTAGAGAATTGATTATGATTTACTATCCTGAAAAAGATTATAGCTTTGCTTCATATGAAGCTATTGACGTGACAATGACAGTTGCACAACTGTCTTTAGATAGATCAGAGAATGCTGTTTGAGCTGGAATCAGGATCTGGGGCTTTTCAAGGGGACAAAGTAGGAGACTTTTTCGGTCTATCCTTCCTAAAACTCCTATGTAAAGATTGATTAATTACCTTGTGGGCACTGTTGCCATACTTCAAACTCTTGCTTGACTGACATAACTCGGAAGACCCCAAAAAGCTGAGCGTTAGCTGAATCTAGTGAAAGACTTGCTGGCGTTAGGTTTCACCTCGTTCCACCCAACCTACGCTAAAAGATTTGTTAGCCGATCAGTCTCAAACTCTTTCCGAGTGACAAACTCAGTTTCAGATTAATCTATTATCTTTTTTACCTCATTTAGGTTAATTGATTAATGAATAGGGCATGTAATTAAGCGAATATAAGTAACCCGTTGAGCTAACTCTCTGGAGATTGATGGAGTGAAGGAATAAAAAGCTACAATCTATACTGATACGGGATAGAGAATTTAATAATTTGAGGACTTGGCAGTGATCACTTGCTAAGTTCTGAGAATTATGGATCTGAATCTAAATGTATAAATGTAATGGCAGTTTGCTGAAAAAACCATGTGTTTTGCGTTCTTGATGATTTGATACGTAGGCGAAAGCTGACTACATCAGTGCTGATAGCTATATCTCTAGATAAGGGTGTTATTAAAGCGATGGCTCAGGTATTCCCGAATCAGCATCTGAAGGGAATAGTCAGGGGAGCTTAGCTCGATCAGAGATCGCCGCCGCAAAGACAACAAAGCCTCTTGTAGATGCCCATTGGAAATCGATTGTAGTACGTCTTGTAATATATTAAATTTAGTTGGTTCGTGCTGTTCTGTCAAATACTTGAGAATACTGCGCTCCAAATCGGAAAGCCGCTCAAACTGTTCGTCAAACAAGTTACGGAGGATATAATGGGGAATTAGCATTTCTGAGTGATTTAAGAAGCTGGTAATATTGCCATCAAATAGTTCCAGAATATTGGTGGCAATGTGACCGAGGGCAAGCGGATTGCCGCTATAGCGACTGATCAGTGATTGCCAATTACTGTCTGATGTGGCTAAGCATCCTCTGGCTTCCAAAAACTGTCGTCCTTCTAGCCTGCCAAAGCCTTTTAGTCTCCAAGCATAAACGTGAGAATAATCAGTTGTTTCAACATCTCTGATTTTTTCTCGGCTAGTTAGGATAAAGCAACTATTGTGGGCAGTGTTGCCAATGTGCTGGAAAAAATTTTTGTATTCAGCATAGCCATCCTGATAGGAACCATCATGGACACCCGCCTGCAAGAGGACTTCTACGCCATCCAGAATGATCAGACAACGTTGATCGATTAAATAATCTATCAGCCTTGACCAATCGCTACTGTCATCCTGGAAATGGGAGATAAACTGAATCAGATCCCCGGCGAGTACAGATACAGGGGGAGGGTATGCGCCCGACCGAAAATGCTTCAGAGAACGCCAGATTACAAAGTCAAACTGATCGCGGACTTGCTGAGCTAATTTTACTGACAGAAAGGTTTTGCCAATCCCGCCAAGACCGAAAATGATGTTCAGGCGGCATCCCTCAATACAGATTTTTTCCACAAGTTGTTCAAGGGGTGCTTCACGTCCTTGAAAGCCTGACACATCAGGAGCATTGCCCCAACTTGTAAATGGTGCCTTGGAACTAGTCCAGAAATGCCGATTATTGCCCATAGTAGGCTGTAGAACATCAACAGGTGTATTTTGCTCTCTGGCAACTGCTTCTACTGGGCCGCGTAGATTTTTCTTAGTAACCTTTCTTCCTAAAGCTATTGAAAGCATTCGCCACAGTTTGTAGGCGGCATCGCGTTCAATATATTCAATGGTATATCCAGGTAGTGTTTTACAGATTTCTGCATAACTGTGTCCGCACCATGAGCCAGCAAATATTGTCCTTTGCACATCGTTAAGCCTATTCCCAGTTTTAGCCAGTAATACTTCAACAAAGTCAAGTGCTTCTTGTTCATTCATACAACTATCCCAAAACAGGTGCTTCCCTTTTAGTAGTTTAGAGCTGAACTTTCCTGAACTTTCCTGAACTTCCTTGGTTTTTATTTTTCTATACAAAAATTTGTTCTAACCTCAGAACTGAGCTTTTATGAGGTTAGAACAAATGAACTTTTCCGATTGTTGAAGCCTTTAGAAAAGACGAAACTGATGAGTAAGGAGATCATCTGAAATCCTCAATTGCTCTCAAATATCGTCATTTTAGGAAGTCAGGAGAATACTGTATGTTTACTCTAGGCAAACTATTTAAATTGCATTCGTCACTTGCAGTGCAAGATACTCCGCACCAGTCTCAGCAAAATTTTCAGCAAAAGCTGACTCAACCAGATCCAGCACGAGAAGCTATCGTAACGCAACAAATATTGCCGAGAAGAGTAGGCCAAGTGGCATATCAGGGTAGCTGGTGGTTAGCTCGATGTCGGCAAGAGGTGACATTTTATCCTGGTGATATTGTCTATGTCGTCGATCGCTGGAACACCACACTCTATGTAGAACCTGATCCCTTTGCTCATTTGACCAATTCGATATCAGCAGAAACTTTGCCAGCGATTGAATTTGAACCTGAGTTTGAGCGAAATTGAAGTGTCTCCTGAAATTGGATAGTCCCCTTGTGCTGCTTCGATCTATCCTTTTCACACTTTCAGTCTCAATCTGATCGCGATATGCCGGAGCACGACTTTCCTGTTTTGCTGGAAAAGCATTTCTAAGCAACAACCATCTTCCTGAATCTTGACTGCTTCATTCCCTATTCAATTTTTCGGAGCAAACATAATGGGTATTCAACGTGCTTTTTCAATTCAACCCTCGCAGATTTTCATCCAAGGAGCCCATGTAGGAGGGGATACAGACTTTGACGGAAATGGTCCTGATCTGGTTATTGACACTACGGTTATGCGAAGGGGACCTAAACTTTTTGCCAGGGTTAGAGCAACCTGGACGGAAACCAAGCAAGATTTTACAAGATTTGAAGGAGACTCTGGCGATGTTGAAATTTTCAACGTGGATCAGCGTTTTCCCGGATGGAACATCAAGTCAGTTAATGGGAACGAGACCTTTGACTTTACGATGGCTGATCCAACTTTTCGGAGGAGACTATTTGGCCACAATGTGCAACCCCTATTCAGTCACGGTTCAAGCCTTGTGCTGATGTACCAAGTTATCGGTGATAGCGATGGAGGAATATTTGGAGGGGATGATCACCCTGAACTTACAGTAATTTTCCATCCACTAGAGGTTGCCATTGAGCACCCAACCATTGAGGTTCGCCGTCAGCTTAGATGGGAACTACTGAAACCAGTAGCAATTCCCCGCTAATTTTCAGCAGTTTATCTCTTTACCCTAGTAGGGAGTATGGCTCAAACAAATACTCAAGTTGAGCCATACTCCCTGGTGCTCAACTGTTGCACAATGCTCAAGTGCAGGCAGTACTGACAGAGGAGGTGAGTGTCGATGAGATGTAGTCCTTAGTCTCAAAAAACAACGGCAATGTTTCCCAGAGGAGTTAGAGGTTGGGGATTGCTGGATTGGGGTGAGTCTTGCCGATTCCAAGGGCTTGATTTTAGCGGCGCGAGTGGGCAAACACACCGACGAGTTGATTGAGGCACTGGTGGTCAGTACAGAAGGGAAAACAGAGTGCAAGCAGTGGAACAGTGATGATTGAGGTGGGTATGAACGAGTCTTACCTCCGGAAATCGAGCATTACATTGGTAAGGACCAGACCCAATGCTTGCAACTGACTCAGGGCATTATCAGGCAACAGACGGGGCGGTGGCATCGACGACAAAACAAGTTTGGCAAGCTATGGGAGCAGACGAAAGTGACGACCCGGTTAGGGGTGAGCTATTTCAATTGGATTTGGCAGCATAGTCACTTCAAAACAACTGCGGATTAACGAGCAGGTTTAGCTCTACAGCCCTGGACTTGGCATGACCTCTCACTTATCCAACTATTGGTTGAGGGACTACCAAATGATTGAAAGACGCTACAGTTTACTATTTAGACTAACAGTTCATTTATTGAAGTACTTTCTTCTAGCGGTATGTGGTTTCACGATCACTTGCTTGTTATCAGAAACGATGGGAGCTATACACGCTGTCCAAATGATTGTACAGATGATGGGTCCGTGGCTGTTACGCTCAGCCGTCGTAATTATCTGCTTCATGGGAATGGCTATTATCTTGGAATCAATTCGCCAATAGGAATAAAGTCCCCAAAACCTATCATGTGTATCCAAAAATATAAAATCTTACACTCAAGAACAACGGATAGTATAAACATATACACCACCAATCTCATCGCTCCGGTCTTGAGGTCCGATTCGTTCTTTACCTTCAATTATAAAGCCAGCTTGAGTTAGCAATTCTTCGTAGCGCCTACACGAAACTTTGAAGTCACCAACTTTTTCAAGTCCAGATTGCAAAGCCTGGGACTCAAGCTGAACAAGGATTTTGTCTCCAATTTCTTTGGCTTTTTCAATGATGTGATTGTGGTAATCTCTTAGGGCTTCTCTATAATCAGCCTCATCCCCAGGGTCGTGTTCTCGCAAGAATTCATCTCCTACAAGTACTAAGGCACCTGGCTTAAGATTACGCTTGACGTTTTTGAAATATCTTGCCTTATCTCTTTCTCGGATATGGTGATCGGCAAATGAGGAAAAGATGCAATCAAACTTTCCTGGAGGATCGAACTTGCGGCTATCTTCGTGAAGAGCCTTCACTCGGTTTTTTTGATCTCGAAATCGGTATTCCAACTTTTTATAGCAATGCCAATCAATTTCAACTGCCACAATTTCATTAATACTGGTCTGTTGGGCTAAGCGGCTTGTGAAAATACCTGTTCCTGCTCCAAGCTCTAGTACACGATACGACGTCGAGCTTGAGGGAAAGTGATGTGAGAAAATCTCTATCATTCGATTCATCATCTCACGATAGTACGCATGATTCTCTTCATGCTGATCATAGTCTTCCACATCAATGTAGGAAGACATTTCTATGGTTTTTCTATCATAAGTTTCAAGACTAGTAGGATTAAAAATGTTCTCTGTCAGCTGCTTAAATTCATCATCACTCATTCTTTGGCGTGGCAAAGGTACTGAATGTCTAATAATTTTCTCTATAATTCTTTCATGCTCGTCAAGTATACTTGGATCGGTATTAAATCGAATAAGTTGTTGATATGTATCGTAGTCTGATAAGAGTTTGCCATTTGAAGTTTCAATAATTGAGAAATCTTTTGCATAAAGGCTAAATTCTTTACTTAACTGAGTATAGCTTATTGCATATACATGGTAATGACTTGCATGATTTTGAAGTGTTTCACTCATCTGAGTGAGCTGTTTCTCAGAAGTGAAGACGAAAATACGAGTGTTCATCTTATTGGAAGTGCGTAGAATCTCTTTTCCCTGTGCTTGCTGCCAAAATTCCTCTTCAATATTTACGAGAGCAACTGCTTTCACTACCGGATTTAAATTCCGCTGCAAGGAAATAAGATATTGAGGATATTGAGAGGCAAGAGCAGTATATACAACAGAATTAGTATATGTGGAGGGTTTTATTAATCGATTCTGCATCTCTCGATAGGTATCGAGAACAACTTGTTGCATACAAGCATTTTCACGAATGTGGGAATATTTCTTGAGTTCATCTGCCCCCCTCTGGATCTCATCAATCGTCTGATCCATTTCTATTAAGTATTTGTCTGGAAACTGATATCGACGATCAAAAATTTCTTTTAAACGAGGGAATGCTCGTTGCACTCTATCCTTACACTCTTCTCTGGTGCGATGCCCAGTCGTCATTTCTGTTAATAAAGTTATCCAATCTTCCATTTGCGTACCATTCATTTTTTGAAGCTGCGCAAGAGGATTAGTTAAGGTTTCACCAAAGTTAATTAGCTTGCAATTCCTCAATCTGCCAAATAGAAACCCTACTTCAAAATTGATCCACGGTCTTCTAGAGGAACCTGGCAACAAGCAGACGACGCCATATTTAGCGGACTCTAATGCCTCTTGAGTTTCTTGAAACCAGCTTGCACCTTGTGTAATTCTTCCGGATACCCAAGGCTCAAGTTGGGCAAAGCTTAGCATTCCTATTCTGTCTTCACTCAAACATTCAGCAATCTCTTTGCCTAATTCTCCTGTCCAGGCGATAAAGACTCTTTCTTTAGATTGGGGGCTCATCTGACTTCTCCTGAAATTAGAATCTGCATCGGGAAAAATAGAAATAAGATTTAAGCTGAGAAAATAGAGTCAACCATACCTACGCCAAACGCTTCTTCTCCAGCTTGTAATTTTCCTTGTGTAGGCATAGCTATTAGGAAGGGTTGGCTCAAAGAGATGGATTGAGGACCATCATAAGCAACAACTTCGTTGGCTTTTATTAGATCGAGATTCTTGAAATGGCGAGTGAAGTAAAAATGCTCAGTATTTGCCTTAATGATTTGCTCGATCCGAACAAATGATCGAGTTTTTGGTACTAGTGGTTCAATTGTAGGTAACATGCCAAGGGCTTGTAGCAGATGAAGCGAAGCGCAGTAAGCTACTTTGTCGGTTTCTAATTCTCCAGTTTTGCCACATTCAGCAATAATGCCAACACCTCCTAAACGATCAACTTCATTAATTAGCATGGTATGTTGCCGGTGAATTTCCCAGCCTTGTGTGTATACTTCAAGACTAAGCATCTCAAAAAATCGTAGGTGATTTATTGTGTTAGCTCCTGCGCAAAATGGGTGAGTAGGAGCAGAAGTAGAATGCAAGTCAAGAAGATAATCAATTCCGACTAAGTGAGATGCAAGATGCTTAGCAAGTTGTGCTTCATAGCCATAAGCATATGCGTTGTGAAAGCATCTGTTTAAATCAAAATCAATAAACCTTTTTTGTAGTCGTACTGCTTCTAGATTTGCGATTAAAGTAAACAATCGACCGCGCAATAACTTTGTTCCAGACAACAACTGCTGTTGTAGCATAGAAATTGCATGTAACCCACATGTTTCATTGCCATGAACACCACCAGAGATACAAACTGTTGGACCAGTTTTACCTGTATCAAATACCGCTAAGTTAAATCCCTGTGAAGTGGTAATTACCTGCATGCAAACTTTTCCGCTATGAATTCTCTTTTTCTGTACTGGAGACGGAGCTACTGCTTGAAGATAGTAAAACCAGCATATATAGCTAGACCTAGATATAACAAAGCAATGCTGAGAGGAACGTATTTCTCAACTTTAGATAAACGCTGATACTGCTTTGTTTTCTTTTCTATTTGCCATTCCCTGGCATAGCAAGGAAAGGGCAAATGTAATTCCATTTCTTCAATAACCTTAAACTTTAGTGAATTCAGTTGCTTGTAAGAATTGATATTGACATACCATACAAAGCACAGAAAAACTCCGAGTAGGGATCCAAGTAGTAAAAATGAACCTTCAGAACCAGGAAGGATTTTCTTTTCAATCAAAATTGCAATTACTCCGAACAGGGCAGAAAGTAGAGAGATATAGAATTGACTTGCTTGAATCCTTCTAGCACTTATTCGATCTGTCATTTCTACATATAGTTTGTACTCTTCCAGCAAGTGCCCATAATAGTCGCCTCCATAGCTATCAGGGCTAGCAGGTAGCTCGGTATCGCTGTCTATACTCTGTTGTGGCTGTTGATGGGACATTGCACCTTCTCTTACAACTTTTAGATAGCAATGGCTTAAATTAGTAATTTTAAGTAATAGAAGTATAATACATCCTTCCTTGATTGTTGTGATGTGACGAGAGAACAATACTTAGAGCTCGAACTATCGATTACTTCCTGCTAACGCAGAGTGATGATGGTGAAACCTAGCTCCTACGCTGCTTTCTAAACTCCCACGGCATTATCGGGCTACTCTGATTCCAAAACCCCAACCGCTTCTGCTTTGCCTTAGCCTCAGCCTGCAAGTATTGATTCTTCGTCTCCCGGCAACCATCCAGAAACTGTTGATACACCACAGCCTTCCCCTCCTGCACCATCCACAGGTTGACGGAGCGATTCCCCAGGTACAGCTCAGCCACCGTGCGACCGTACTGATCTGTATTAATCACTCGCATCTGGACAGCTTGCCCTACGGGTAGCTTCTGCTTTAGCCATGTGGCAGATTGCTCACCCCAAGGGGCCTGTGCCTGCTCCGGAGCGTCAATACAGCCCAGGTGGACTGTTACGATTCTGCCTCGATCGTTGACTCGCAGAGTGTCCCCATCTCCTATGCTGACGATAGTGACTGGGGTATTAGACTGAGCGATCGTGGGGGAAACTGCGACAAGGATTGMGATCGTCGCTGCAAAAACTGATTTCATCACCTTTTATCTAACCTGGATTGAGCTATTATCCTTTTTGCCATAATGCAGGCAGCAATAGCTCGTCTCCCCTAAAAGAATTTATGACAACCCTGGTTATCCGTCCCATGCAGCGCTCTGACCTGGAACTGGCCATCTCCTGGGCAGCCCAGGAAGGCTGGAATCCCGGCTTGCAGGATGCAGCCAGCTTCTATGCCACGGACCCCCATGGCTTCTTCATCGGAGAATACGCTGGAGAACCCGTGTCCTGCATCTCTGCCGTTGCCTATGGTCAGACCTTTGGGTTCATGGGCTTCTACATYGTCCGGCCCGAATTCCGGGGTCGGGGCTGGGGTTGGCAGACCTGGCAGCAGGGGATGAGCTACCTGGGCGATCGTAATATTGGCCTGGATGGGGTCCTGGCCCAGCAAGAGAACTATCGCAAATCGGGCTTTTCCCTGGCCTATCGCAATATTCGGTATCAGGGCACCTTTCCTGACCTGGCAGCTCCAACCCCCTCCCTCTCACCMSTCTCCGAAATCCCCTTTGAGGAGCTGGTTGCCTTCGACGCTCAGTTTTTCCCGGTTGAACGACGATCGTTTCTACAAGCCTGGATCACCCAAACCGGTTCCATTGGCTTAGCCAAACGCCAGGGAAAAAACCTGGTGGGCTACGGGGTAATCCGGCCCTGCCAGGTGGGATGGAAGATTGGTCCCCTGTTTGCCTGGGATGGGGCGATCGCGGCGGAATTGTTGCAAGGACTGGTTGCCCATGCTTCTGGCGAGACCTGTTTTCTGGATGTGCCAGAGGTAAACCCAGCAGCGCTGCAACTGGTTGAAACTTACCAGATGTCCCCCGTCTTTGAAACAGCCCGCATGTATACCCAGGCTTCTCCCCAAGTCAGAATCGAGGGAATTTTTGGCGTGACGACATTTGAGCTGGGCTGAACGAACGATCGCACCCCCTCCATAGCAAAAGCCCCACAGACTGCCTGTAGGGCTGAGGGACAGACTGGATCTACACTTCGGCAGGCTGTTTATCTGCCTGGGCATCCAGCCAGCCTTGATACGCATCCCGATCGTCCCCAAAGGAATCGAGAGAGACTTGACGCTCTGGCATGGGTTGCAGGGGAGCATTGATTGGACTGTACTTGCAATAACAAATCACGACCAGATCAAACTCACCCATGGGGACATCAGGGGTGTAGGTTTCTACCCTGGTCACTTCCCAATCACCCTGGCGATAGTGAGTGCTGTAGCCATGCTCCTGTGGGTCATGCAAAGCATCCACCCGCACAAACTCAGTTGGGCGATATCCTGGTTCCGGAATGGGCTGATCGGAAGAATCAAAGGATTCAGCCAAAATCCGCGTCAATCCTTGGGTGTGCTGCAACTTCCGTTCTTTCCAGCCCGGTTCACGCTTTTCAGCCCGAAAGATAATGTACTTACGCATCAGCCTTCCTCCTTGTCAGTTTCATAATAAGATTTCGGAAACTCAGTTTTACCATCAAAAACACAGTCCACCTCAAGCACTGGGTCTGATGTTTCCTCAATCCGCTTCAATTCCCAACCATACTTCTGCTCCATCTCTTCGCAGCATCCTTCATCAACGGCTGCATGTCTGGAAACATTTTCTTCCTCGTCATACCTGGATTTTGGCATGATCAATAGGCTCCTTTGTTGCTAACACAACTGAGGAGAAGCCGTCTTGGCGTTGTGCTGGACCCACTTCGTCAAGGCGCATCTCTAGTACTGATGTATTTTACTATGCCTACACTGTGCTGGATAAGGATTTCGTGAAGTTTTGGCCCTATCCCCTCTACGGCTGGTTTATTCCCTAACACCTGCCGATCGCAGGTTGTATCCTAAGGAGATCGGTTTCTCATCGGTCTCTATGGCTTACTCCCTGTCCGCCTCCAAACTCCAGACCTACCACCGCTGTGCCTTCTCCTACTATGTCCGCTATGAACGGAAGGTCAACACCAACCAGTTCTTTGGCACAGCAGCGCTGGGAACGGCCATCCACCAGACCCTGGCCCAGGCCCATCGGGACTGGCACTACCAGGAGCCACTTCCAGCGTTAGATTGGTTTCTGTCATGCTGGAGTGCCCAGGCTCAAGACCTTAGTCCCACTCAGGTTGAGGAAGGCAGACAGTTGTTGGGTTTCTACTACGATCGCTTTATTGCGTCCCAGGTCAGCCTGCACCGGCCTTTGGCCGTAGAAGGACGCATCCAGGCGAGTCTACAGGTGGAGAATCTGGAGTTTAGTCTGACGGGTCGCTACGATCGGCTGGATTATGCCGAGGATGGGCTGGAGCTGATCGACTACAAGACCACCAAAGAAGTAAAGCTCAGCCACCCAGAGGAGATGGATTTGCAGATTGGTCTCTACTATCTGGCCCTGGAGCAGGTCTACCACCAGACCCTCAGGGGCATGAGCCTGCTATATCTGAGAACAGGGGAACGGGTGCGGTATGAGGCCACCCCAGAGCATCAGGAACGGGTGCAACAGGTGATTGCTGATCTGGCCTGGAAACTGCGCCATGAGACGGAGTGGGAACCGCAGCCAGGGAGCCACTGCGATCGCTGCGCCTATGGCCGCTATTGTGCAGCGGTGAGTGAGAGTCCAGTACCATTGCCAGAGGGCTGCGCTGCTGGTCGGGGTAACTTGCAACTGGTGTTGAGCTTCTGAGCGATAGAATGTCTTCTCTTCTGTACAATGCGATAGCTATTCTCACCTCACAAAATTGCTGGCAACCCATCCAGAACGTCCGTCTGTCAATTTAACTCGCCGCCACCTGCCATCGGAGCTGAACTCATAAGCCGTCACACGGTCACCTGATTGCAGCGAACCGATAATGAACTCATCGCCAAATTTTGGGATTGAACGCAGACTGGCAACAGTTCTAATACCGTCTAATTGAGGAACTTCTATTTTGGCAAGAATACCTTGTGCTAAAGGAGGTTTATGGGTGGAAGTGCTTTGAGTGATTGTTTTCCCAGGACGCTGCTGAGTTGATGGTCCTGCTGGTGGTGAGATGGAATGCCAAGGCAGGATCCAAAAAAACGCTCCTATCACGAGTAGGATTCCGATAACCAGACCTACGGAACTATTATTGGAGGGACTAGGGGAGAAGTTGGAGATGGGCAGACGATAAACTGGAACCTCGTTATATTCATTCATTAACGCAATCACGTATGCCAGTTCTTCGGCTGTGAATTTGAACCATTCGTCGCCCCCACCGATATTGGTAATTCGATATGCTGTCAGTTGTCGATGTAATGCTGTTTCAATGACCTGGGCATCTTGGACAAGGATGTAATGATGAGTTTTGAGGAAACGAGCGTTTCCTGCTTGATACTGCCGCTTTCGACTTTCAACATCCTTGATAGTCTTGCCAATCTTATAAAGTCCAGTAGGGGAAAGGCCATCAAAATCCAGTTCTTGTAACAAATAAACGTATTGAAAAGAGTCCATTCAGCGTCTGTCTACTTGTCTTACACTGCTGGCAAAGCTCACTCTCTTGGGGTTCTCTTCTTTTGAGAAGGATGAAATGAGAATTGAGCTAGTTAATAATTCTCCCAGCTTAGCAAAATTCAGACTGTGGAGTGCTGAAAAATCGTTAATAATTTCCCTTTTTCCTCTGCTGCCTGCGATACTCCCACGGTTCCACCAAGCCCGATCGCTGCCACACCCCTACCCGACTCTGCTGCGCGATCGCTTCCCCCTGCACCAGTAAAAAACCATTGGGACAGCCATCGACATAGCGGGGATAGACGTAGGCATTACCCGTCACCACCTGTTCATAGTTGACCTCCTTCTCCGCGCCTGTTTGCTGTGAGTGAGCAGAGATATACACCTCTGCTACCTTGCGACCATAGCGATCGGTATCACTGATAAACAGACTCACCATCTGCCCTGGAGGCAGTAGAGCCTGCAACTGGGCCTTGCTTTCCGCGCCTCTTGGCTGGCTCAGTTCCGGGGCATCAATGCCACACAGCCGCACTTTGAATGTCTGCCAGTTTTGCCGCACCGTCAGAGTATCGCCATCGTGAACACTCACCACCTCAGCCCGTTCTGCCTGGGGTCGAGATTGGAGTTGAAACTGTTGTGCTGCCGTCGCAGGCAGAGGCTGGTCATAATCGAGATGAGCACTCTGGGTTCTTGCCTGCCACTGTTGCCAGATCAGGAAAGTAACGATCGCAAGAGCACTTAAGGGAATGAGATTCAATAAGGCTTTAAGCTTCATGCATAGCTGTCCTACTGCGAGACATTGCATCCCGACTTCCAGCAACGGTGGGCTCCTCAACTGCGCCAGGTTGACCCCAAAGACCAGGATTTGTATCTGCTCATGCTAGTGGCCCGCTGGCTCGCTGACACCCGCCAAAACAGTGAATTTGATCATCCAAGCTGGCACTATATCAACTTTCCCTATCGTTCCGACGATCGCTCTACCGTTCCCCCCTGCGTTGATCCGAATAAAGAGAATATCCTGGCTGGATACCGACTGGCAGACCTACTCCAACAACAGTACTGAATTCCTTGAAACTCAATTCAGTAAAAGTTCTGATGACTGCTAGGAGGCTTGGTCAATAGGGTTCCTCAAACTTAATGTTTGAACAAGGAGCTTATGAACAAGACGAGACGAGTCATTGCTATCCTCTCTTTCGGAGCAGTCCTGCTAACCACCCTGCCTGCCACTGCTGGGAACTATCGGGATAGTGACAGCAATATCATCATTACCGATCTGGCCCCCCAGCAGGAAGTGCTGCTGACTTACCCCGGCAGTCCCCGCACTGCTTCTGCCCGTGCCAATGGCTGTGGAGCCGTGGTCGTGCGAGGAGCTGGGGGCGTTCCCATCACCGGCACCATCAAAGTCGATAGCATGGCGATCGACACCGACATGCTAACCCAGAAACTCCTACCTGCCTGCGTCAATGGTAGCTTTCAAGAAGCCCGACCGGATAATTTCAAGACCTATGATGGGTCGATCGTGATCGTGGGCAAAAATCCCAATCAGTTTGCTGCGATTGAAACAACAGAAACGGCAGAACGACGGGTAAGAGCCAATACCTGTGGGTTTGCCCTGGTCCGTCCTAACAATCGGTTTACCCATGCAGCCAATACCCAGGTTGGGATCAATGGTGCGGCTCCCACAACCTTCTCCAGCTTGAACCAGAAGGGAACGCTCCTGTGTCGGAATGGTGCAACCTACTATCCCTCAGACTGGCTAATGATGGCTCCCGGCAGCTAATCCTCTTCTCAGCAAACCTCAGCTTTCAGCCTCACTCCTACCCTGCCCAGTCCGAAAGGTCTGGGCTTTTTTGTGGGTCCGATCGTTCAGCCCCAGATGACTGGCATCACGGGCTGGAGCCAGGAGGATCACCCCCCGACCCCGATCGGATCACTAGTCAGGGAGCGAAACGGAACGGCTTCAGCCGGGAGTTAATAGCATCACACTCAACCCCAGAGGCTTCTACGATGCAACTGATTTACCGGGGCCAAACGATCAACTACACACCCGCTACTGCTCAGCCCTACCGCAAGCCCTGCGCCTTGAACTGGCGGTTCCATGCCCCCGGTGAAACTTATGGAGACATGCCTCTTCCCGTTGCCCCCTACCAGGCTCCTCGTGCGCTCAACTGGCGGTTCCAGGTAGTTCAGTAAGATTTCATTGCCCGATCGAACACCAATCTCCTAATCCCTTCCTCTTGAGGACAACCCCCGGTTCAGATGGACTGGGGTTTTTTCTATGGGAGGAGTCAGGAGAAGGCTGTCTTCTGTTAATGACCAGATTCTCCAATCAGGGTGAATATTCAAGCCTTAACGATCGGTAACTCCTTCCAGTTSGTCGTATAGCGTTGAGACGGATAGGCTATACGAGTTTTCCAGTCCTGCTGCAGCCCAACTRCCGCATACTTGATCGTCCCAGCTCCGAGTTTCTGGTTGATGGTATCCARTGCCTCCATCAACCGCTGCCCCTGCTCAGAATCCGCTGGGGAACTGCTAAACAAGTCCACCTGCACCGTGCCCGCATCTACCAGTTCCGGAGCAGACACCCCCGCTTTGTAGTATTCAAATCCTGGTTTGAAGATAGCAGCCGCAGCCTCCAGCACCGGACGMAGCAGCTCATCCGTGCGGTTGGTGGCCTGCTCTAACCTGATCTCCTGAGCGTTTTCATACTGGGGCGTAGGGGCGAAACGGTTGGTCCGCATCGAAACGATCAACTTCTGAGTCGCCAGTCCCTCCTGACGCAGCTTCTCTGCCAGCCTGCTGGTGTGGGTGGCGATCGCCTGCTTGATTTCCTCCACCTCCGTCACAGGCCGCCCAAAACACCGGGTCACCATCATCCCCTGTCTGGGGTCATGACTGGCCTGGACAGGCAGACAAGACGTGTCCCCCAGTTCCAACACCGTGCGTAAGGTGAGGATACTGAACCGTTTGCGAATCCAGTTGGGGTCAGCCTGCTTCAGATGCAGAGCGGTATAGATGCCCCGATCGCGCAGGGCTTCGGCAATATGGTGACCAATGCCCCACACCTCCTGCACTGCGACCTCAGCCAGAATTCCCTCTAGGTCACTACGAGCCGTCAGGTCTACCACACCACCACTGGCGCGATCGGTTTTGGCCAGGTGGTTGGCAATCTTGGCCAGGGTTTTGGTAGCAGCAATGCCGATCGACAAAGGAATTCCCGTCCACTGGTTCACAGTGGCACGGATCTGTTGCCCATAGTCGAGCAAGTTCTGGCGCTGGAACCCACTCAGATCCAGAAAAGCTTCATCAATGGAATAGACCTCTACCGTGGGGCAGAACTGGCCCAGGGTATACATGACCCGTCTGGACATATCCCGATAGAGGGCTGGATTAGACGAGAAGATGTGCAAGCCCTTCGTTTTAACCAGACCCTTGATGCTGCTGCCCATGGCCTGCATTTTGATACCCATGGCTTTGGCCTCCGGGGAACGGCTGACCACACAGGCATCGTTCCCGCTCAAAACCACAAGAGGCTGATTTTTGAGGGCAGGATTAAAGACCTTCTCACAGGAGACGAAGAAATTATTGCAATCTGCCAGGGCAATGACTTTAGCTTGCATTGGTCACCTGAGCCTAAACCGTGTGGATGATGGCTGTGACCATGCCCCACAGCTCAAAGTCCTGAGCTGCCTCCAGATTCGCCGAACCAGGTTGTAGCAAGTGCCACTGCCCCTCCACCCGATGAATGCGACGCACCACCAGTTCCCCAGCCAGGGCCGCCACGACCAGTTTCCCCGCAACGGGAGGTAGGGAGCGATCGACCACCAACAGATCCCCATCATGGATGCAGTCACCCGCCATGCGATCGCCCGCTACCCGCATGAAGAAGGTGGCAGCGGGACGCTTCACCAGCAGGGCATTGAGGTCCAGAGTTGTGACAAGGCCGATATCCGGTGCAGGAAAGGACATGAGGAACACTATAGCAAGAGGCTACCGTCATCCTAGCCTTTTGACAGGCAGACCTATGGGTTCTGCTCCAATCAGCATCGGGTTATTGATGCCAGAGCATAGTGTTATTCTGGGCTCTGAAAACTGACCAGCCTGAAGTAAACACTTTGAAACTCTGCCATGAAACTCTTCAATCTCGACCTGATAACGAACATTATCTTGCCCGGATTGTGGGGGAGTACAGCCTGGAGTATCTTGATTGCTCTCGTTGTGGGAGTCAGCGTTGGAGGCATTATTGGGGCTATCCGGCGGCGTTTGAAGCAAACCCTCTTACCTGCGATCGCAGGCTCTTTCCTGGGCACGATGTTGCTCGGGATGTTACCTATCCTGTCTGTTCCCGGAATTGTTGGAGGTGGAGCCTATGGCGGGATTCTGATCCTCTTTATTGCCACCTTTACCGTCCCTGTGGGTGCGATCGGGGGTGCCGTCTCAGGTAGTCTGTTGGGTACAGAACTGCTCCGGAAGTACGGGCAGAAGCTGGCCCTGATCCTGCTTGCAGGCACCTATAGTTTCATGACCCTGGTGATCTATACCAGTGTGACGTTGCATTGCAGCAGACCCAATACGTTGCCCCTGTACTGTTCCCAGGCAGGCTATCCAGAACGCTCCCGGCCAGGTCATTGACTTCGCAATGGACAGGGGAGGGGAGTTCCAATTGACAGATTCAAGTGTTGCTTAAGGATGCAGATGCTTGCTGATTGGGGCTGCTTTTGCTTTTTCGCAGTCTTTGCAAGGAATGCTCTAAGGCCAGTTCCACAAATGAGCTTAAGGAGTCGGCACGATCGGGTAGTTCCATCGTTTCCAAGTAGAACTGAACTGGCATAGCTAAACCCTTCCAGTAACTATGGGTGTATTGCATCCACTTTCGTAATTTCGTGGGTAAGGAAAACTTCCCAGTCTCTATTTCTTCCTTGGTAACAATTAACCAGCTCTTGCGTCCATTCTCCACGTATGCGAGACAGGTTACCTGATCATTCACGATCCAAAGCCGCATCATGGCAGTTTTCTTGAAGTTTTCTGACCTGGGTCCTCCCATATTCCATTGCCCGTTAACAGTCATGAACGGAAGCCAGAGGAAAATTGCCAACTCATCCCGCTTGTTGTCCCAACCCAGCTCAGCGATCGGGTATTGTTTTGTCCGTTCAAATCGAGTCCATTTGCCATCAGGCGTTTCAGCAATCTTCAGCTTGTGGTTGCGGGCAAATTCATAGGTCTGATCACGGGTGCGAATAGCCCAATGCTTTTCCGCATCCGTGCATTTTCCTAACAAATTGACAAATGACCTGGGTGGATCAGGCAGGTCAAGATGGGGCAAAACTTCTGGAGCTGCTGGAATCTCAACCTGGAGAACCTCTCCAGGCTCAGGCCACTGCCATAGCATGAATTTGAAACCGGCGTCCCACCTGATGATGCTATAGGTGAATAGAGTCAGGCCAAGCTTATGGTATTTCAGTGTCAGTTCTGTCCGAGCACTGTAACTGGGACAGATGGTATAGAGTGCTATGGGTTGGCTGTAGTCAATCTGCTCATCAAAGGGTCTTTCGTCGATCAGTGCATCGAAGTAGGCAGTAATCTGTTCGACAACATGAGAATCCTGGGTGTTTTTTAACTCAATGATGACCAGTTCCTTGTTAGCTCCCCTGGCTAGGATGTCGCAGACCCCCTCTCTACAGTTATATTGACTCTTTAAGGGGGTAAGTCCCATCTGGGCCAGAACGGTATGCCAGAAGAACCATTCCAGGTGTCGCTCAGTCTCAAATTCGGCGACATCTCCATAGACGCGGAGCCTGAGGGTAGTAGGGTTACGATCGTGGTCTGACATTCAATTATGAACAGGCTGGGTCTTTCCAGCATCAGTGGGATAGAACTCGATACTTTATTTACCGTTGCAGTCTAGCCCGTTCGGCAATCAACTGCTTTGCAATTGTTCCCAGACAGCCTCAATAATCACCATCGAGGCATCATCTGGGAAAGTACTATTACAGGCTTGGAGCAGCGCCTGATTCCCCTGCCACAGCCCAAAACTATTGCGGATACCCGTGCCCCAACCATGATGGAAACGGATCAGGTCCTCGCGAGGAGTGTTACGGACCGTGATTTTATCCTCCTGACTCAGCTCAGCCATAATGCTCTCTACAGCTTCTTCCAGGGTTTGGGGCCAAGGCTCAGCAGGCATGTCTGTCATCGATCTAATGTCTCTCCAAAACAAGGCTAACTGTCGAAGGCCGGAGGCAGAATGCATTATTTCTCCTGGCTCCTGAATTCCTCTTAAGTTGTTAGCCCAGAACAGTAGTGCGCTAATCCGCTCCTAACACTAATAGTTTAATCTGCGTCAACTGCCGTCTCAGTTTGGCCCAATCCCGGAATGTCTGGGCCTTCTGCTTGTCCATGGCCGACAGAGATTGTAAGTACCCATTCGTATCGCCAAAGCCAAACCGATAATCGACGGTGATCAGTTTCAAGCGCAGGGCCTCCCGCCTCGCCACCTCCTGACTCACCTGAAACTCTCGTCGGGTTTGGTCAAAATCCAACGCTTGGAGCAACACCTGCTCCCGAATCTTGGCCGCCAGTTCCCCCCGCTGCCGTTCCACTTCAGCGACCTTCACCTGCAAGTCCGCGATCGCAATCGTGCGTTGCTGAGCAGCAGCATCGCCCCCGATCGCATTCCGAAACAGGGGTAGACCAATGAGGGAGAGAACCTCGTTCACGCCCTGGAGTGGAGTCGTAAAGACATCTAAGACATTCTCCAGAAACCCCCGCTGCTGTTGCTGGCCTGTGGATGATGTGACGGTCTCCAGTTTCAGCCAGGATTGCACCAGCGGTTCAAACACCCCTAGCGCGATCGTCTTCTGGTTATTAGCCCTGGCCTCCTCAATCTTGCTGTTGATCACCTCGATCCGACTGTCGATCGCTTGCAAGGCTTGAGACTTCTGAACCGCCATCTCCTGCAACGACTTGATACAGGCTTCGGTGGCCTCTAGGCAGGGCAGTTCCCCCAGCATGGCCTTCCAGGCATCATCATTGATGCGAAGCTGGATGAGAGTGTCCAGCGAATCCCCCGCCGGGTTGAGCGGATTGGGGTTGGTCTGGGGACCGTTCTCGTCCAGAGTGTTCGTTGACTCGGTTTCGGTGGGAGTCGTCTCGACGGGAACGGAGGTCTGGGGTTTGGGTGGCTGGGGCTTTGGGGGTTGAGCCAGGACGGGACTGGTCAGGAGCCACAACCAGCACCAGCTCCACCATAAGATTCTGATCGCTCTGACCGGTAAACTTAATCCGCTGAACGTTGCCATTGTAAGGGCTCCTGATTGCTGAGAGTAAGAGAAGTTGGGCATTGAGCTGCTGCATCTGGGCATCAAGCTGGGCCAGTTGGAAACTGCGTTCCCGCTCCTGGGCCTGCTGCCGTTGCACCTGGTCCTGGCGTTGCAGCTCCTGGGCCTGGATGGAGATCGCCCGTTTGCTCAACTCCAGGGAATGCAGATACTCCTGGTACTGCCGCTCCTGTTGAGCCTGACCCAGTTGGGCTTGGGCCAGAGCCAGGTCCGCATTGGCCTGATCCACCTCCCGCTGGCGTTGGGCCAGCACCTCCTGCTCATGGGGAATCGTGGCCTCCGGGATTTCATTGGCCGGAAGGGTCTGGAGGACATCCAGTTTCCGTTGTTGCTGGGTCAGGTTCCGTTCCGCTGCCTCCACCTTTAGCCTCACCCGATCCACCTCGGCTACTTCCTTCAGAAAGGATGGGGCAGGCAGAGCCGCCATCTCTGGAATTGTTCTAGGGGGAGGAGGTCCGGGGATAGGAGCCTTCAAGCGATCGACCTGCAACTGTAACTGTTTCTGCTGTCCTTCCAGTCGTTCCCGGTCGCGGGTGCGATCGGCCAGCATCTGCCCCTCCTGCACCCGGTCCCCCTCCCGCACTTTGAGATCTTCCGGAGCAGTTAGGGTTAGTTTTAACTTAAACGATCGGCCCCGTTGAGACGACTCTTCCCCCGTCACCAGTTGGCTTGCTGGCAGGGAAGCTGGTGGCTGCTGGGAAATCGCCTCTCCAGCACAGCCAGACAGCAAGAGCAGCAGTAGACAGAGAATTCCTTTGGACTTGGTGTATAGCACGTTAAATTCAACCCCTCACCTTGACGATCACCCGACCCGACAGAATCCAAAAATCCCGCAGCAGCCCCCGCACCTGCTCCGGTCGGGCATGACTTAGCTCCACCCGATTTCCCGTCGCCCGCAGAACCGGGTAAGTCTGGATCTCCAGGGGAATCTGCACCTCTTCCGTGTCATCCAGCAATAGGGACCCACTCACATCCCCATTGGGAGGCAGCCGCTTCACCCAATCCGATACCGCAATCTCGCGCAACGTCATCTCCTGCACCTGCAACGATAGCCGTTCCCCCAGCTGGGTTCTGATCCGGGTGGGTCGAATCTGGACATCAGCACCATTGCCAATCTTGTACAGCCGTCCCGTTCCCTGCTCCTCAGCCACCACATCTGAGGCTGTCGCTTCAATCACCGCAAAACTGCCCGTGATTCGCTGGGACGTGTGGGTGTGAATGCCCGATACCTCCACCACGATCGTGCGTTCACTGCCATACTTGCGAAACATATCCGCCGCCGTCTCACTGCCCCGCATAAAAAACAGTTCAAACTGCTCCGTAATCCCCCCTGCTGAAATCAGATTCACCGACACGACACAGAGGAACAGGGAGACAGCCAGCACCCAGTACTCTGACGGAGACTTGCTCTCCAGCCTTGCCCTGGGATTCCCCGGAATCACCAGCCGCGCCGGAGAGGGATAAAACGCCGCTACCCCTGCCTTCGTAAAGGCATCACTCAACCAGCCACAGAAGTGCCCCAGCACCAGGGCCGCCCAGAAGTGCCAGTTTAGCCAGAGCAGCGGTGCCCCCAGTGCTGCCACCGCCCCCGTTGCCAGGAACGAGTGGGTGATCGTGCGGTGGGGATAACGGGCCTCAATCCAGTGAGCGATCGGGTACAGTATCCGCCCCATGAAACTCTCAGTTGTGTCGATATCAGGAATTTGGGACCCGATCGCTGCCGTCAGCAACACAAACGGGTCCGCCGTCGCCAGGGCGATACTGGTCGTCGCTAGGGCGATACTGCAATGGGTCACACTCATCATCCGGCAATCCTCCCCACAACCTCCTGAAATGGCATACTGTTTCCCTCCCCATCAATGAGTTCCAACCCATAGTCACTGGGGCAATCCAGGTTCAAGTCCTGCACCTGACAGGTGCAATAGAACTCTGCATGTCCCGTTCTACTCACCCACCACACATTCACCCACTGCTCGGGCGACAATGCATCCGCCTGGTCCGCCCACACCCCAAAGATGGTCATAGTCGGGACCGCTTCCGATTCAGGGAGTAGTAGATCACCCGCAAGGCCACCGCCACCAGCGTCATCACTCCCCCCAGGATGTAGAGACTGCGATCCCCCAACCCCAACCCCACAAACCGGATCATGCCAATCATCGACACCCCCGCAATCAGAAACGGGGTGCCATCCACATACTGATGATGGTCCGTACTCTGCGCCTCCCCTACCCCCAACAGGGCCTCCCGCACTACCCGCTTCGCCAGAGCTGGATTGTTCCCTGCCCGCTGCTGCAAGTCTGCAAACTGACCAGGGTTAAGCGTCATCCCCTGAGCCATTGCCTCCTGATACATCAGTGTCCGAATCTCATCATCTTTAAGAGGTTGCATTTCTATGCGCGGCATTTTTAAAAAAATATCTTTCGCCGGGGGAGCCGTGGCCAGCAGCAAAAGCAGCACCCCAGCCCGATGGCAGTCCTCCAGCCAATACCGCAGGGAAGCCGGGAAGCGATGGGCATCATCAATGATCATCAGGGTTTTGGGGTGGGGCAGATTCAGTAACAGTTCCTTCCGGAGCTGCTCTGCCGTCATCGCCTTAGGCCGTTCATCCTGCGTCTCGATCGGGATGCCCAACTGCTCACAGATACTGATCAGCGTCTCCTTGGCCGACCCGCTATAGTTGGCGATCGCCACCTGATACTTCATGTCTTTCAGCAGGTCCGCCACCTTCTGACCCAGCCAGCTCTTACCCGCCCCCGGTTCCCCTAAAACGAGTACAGACTGCTTCGCCTGCAAAGCTGCACTGACCTGCTCAATTTCAGCGACCCGCAGTTCCATCACGCCGCTGCACTCAGGCCCCGTTGCTTCTTCCAGTTGGCAATAGTCTTGCGGCTACAGGCTTCACCCGTGGACAGTTCCACATACCTGAGCAGTTGGGGATAGGTTCGGAGTCCCTGCTCCCAGGCTGCATCCAGCAAAGACTCCACCTGCACCCGACGATTCGGAACAGAGGCCCCGATCGTGCCTGTCTCTGGCAGCGCTGTTGGTAACCCCACCTCCAGGGCTGCATCCTCTCCTGCTACTGTCCCGATCGAGACTACAACTGCCTGAAGATCGGTTGCTTCCGGAGCAGGCTGTTCCGATGTATCCTCGATCGGCACGGCTGCCACCGTCACCACGGCTGCCGCTGCTGGTGCCTCTCCCAGAGCCGGTCGCTTCTCCTGGACCGATCGGAGCGACTCCCGCCAGTCCACCATTGTCTGAAGCAATGCCCGAATCAGGAGTAGACCCAGGCGATTGGCTACGATCGCCAGTTCCTTGAATTTGTTCATACCGTTTCATTCACTCGTCTGCCCACTGGTACTGACCAACCGTTGAGCCAGAACAGGTAGAAACTACGGAAACGTTCTCAGAGAATAGACCCGTTTCCCCGCTTCTAGGCGAGACTGGAGCTGACCATCAATGCAGAGATTTCGAGTTTGCCGTCGCACCTGGGTATAGGAGAGCCCTGACCTGGCCATGAAGTCTTCACGGGTCAGTTCCTCACCGGGTTGAATGTGTTGGAGGAGGAGCGATCGGGTTTGCTGACCCTGGTCCGTGATGCGATAGAGGATATGCATGATGACAAGAATGGAACGCTGATACTATCCCTGCCAAATTCCAGTGAACTGAGGCTTTTGTCATTTGGCGGAAAAGGGTCAGCTATTAGGCAGAATATCTAAATTCTCCCTGCCAGAGATAGTTCTAGGGACTTATTTGGCTAGGATATACTGTACGTGCTACAAAGAACTTCAATTTCCTGAATAATGCGTCCGCGTACCGCAGCAGGAGAAACAATCTCACAATCCTTGCCGTAACGCATCACTTCCCGGATTAACCAGAAGGTATTGGAAATTTGCCGCACTACCCGCCTGGTTTGAGGAGGGTCAGTGATCCATTCATTCACTTCATCGATCGCTGTTTTACTGCGATAGGCAAAGGCCAACCCTCCGAAGAGATGGAGTTCCACTGGAATTGTCGCCAACCCAGGTCGCCATCCACCTGGAATAGGCGTAATGGCAGCATCGATGATCCGATCGATTCGCAGACACCAGTTATGCATCAGTTCCGACAAATCCTGATTTCCCTGCGTTTCCTCACACCAGCAATCCAGGTATTGGCGATCTTCATGAAGGGTGATTTCAGCATAGCGAATCGTAAAGCTCCAGACTCTTGCGGCGGCATCCTGATAAGACAATTGGAAGGGTTGCTGTCGGTGGATGTACCGCTCCACTTCAAGGGGTAAAGGTAGCGAAGCTGCAACGAAGTGCCACGCAGCGCTTGAAACCTTGACCATGCAGGAGTTTCAGAAAAATTTTCGTGATTTCACCAAAACATCCCAGGGAACACCCGTTTATGGGTAAGTTTGCGAAACTGAATTGAGGCAGGAGTGGGAGTTCAGCCGTTTCATTTGCAGGTGTCCATCCATCATTTTCGGGCAAGTTTTGATCATGTCCACTGCTCCACCCCTTAAAACGCCCAATTGCCAAGTGCGAACTCGTGAGCATTTGCTACCCCAGGAGGTTGAGGCAATGCTCAAAGCGGCTAGAAATGTGGGACGACATGGCAACCGAGATGCAACCTTGATCTTGATTGCTTATCGTCATGGGTTGCGGGTTTCTGAACTGGTGGCACTGCGCTGGGAACAAGTAGACTTCAACGGTGGCACGATCTACATCAACCGGTTGAAGCAGGGGGGCAGTTCGATTCATCCCCTCCGAGGACCCGAGTTGCGATCTCTGCGGCAATTGCAACGAGACTATCCAGATTCCCCTTATTTGTTGATTTCAGAACGAGGAGCTGCAATGGCAGAAGACACTGCCAGAGGCATTATTGAACGGGCGGGGAAGTTGGCAGAGATTCCCTTCCCAGTTCATCCGCATATGTTGCGTCATGCTTGTGGGTTCTACCTCGCTTCTAAAGGACACGACACCAGAGCCATTCAAGCTTATCTCGGACACAAAAATATTCAGCACACCGTGCGTTATACCGAATTAGCACCAAGACGCTTCAAGGACTTCTGGGTGGATTGAAAAGTAGAAAATTTTTCTAGGATCTATGATGCTATTGACTTCTAGCCGCCGCGTGGCACTTCGTTGCAGCTTCGCTACCTTTACCCCTACAAGATGCGTTAACGTAGCGTATCCCTGTCAGACAGGTAAATAACGATCATTGGAGGAAATAAAAGGTGTTGATTGGATTAAGGAGGGTGCCTCAAAACGTTTGAACCCCCAACTGTTGGTACCAGTCAGGGGTCGCACGAAGTATTCATATTGAAGTCACCGATTAGGAGTACACAAGGCGGCGAGACGAGCCTAGGAAACTTTCTTCCGCAATGTGTTGTTCGGTATGTAGCCTGGATAACCCGACAAGGGAATCCATCCCCTACATGACGACACTTCGCCATGCAAACAAATTTTAACATCTTGGGATCAAGTTGCAAGTCCCAGGCAAGGTTTTTATGTAGATTTTTTGCAAAAGCGACGACTTCTTTGGTGACTTTCATGCCTCGCAACACACGAAAGTCATTTATTAGGAGTTTGTTCATGACCAGTTCAGTTGGGTCTCTGCCCAATCCAGGAGGTGCTAAATGATCGCACCTGCCTATAAACCAGTTCCTCAACGTTTTGAATTTGTTCGGGAATGGGATGATCAATTTCTTGCCCTATTTCCTCACCGAGGCGATTACCTTTGGGCAGAGCACCCAGAGCCAAAGAAAAGACCAGAGTGGAAGACAGAAAGCACTCACCTGCTCACTGATCGCATGATCCAGAAAGGCGAGTATCTGTATGGTGTCCGCTTCGGCAGTATTACGCAGTACCTCATGGCTGACGTTGATGCTCGCAGTGCTTACCACCCTAACAAGGATCCATTAGCGATCGCCCGACTTCTGGAGGCACTTGAACCACTAGGGTTGGTCGAGTGCATTATTGTCAGAAGTTCGGATAGCGGTGGGTTGCACCTGTACTTCCCGTTTGAAGAAGCAGTTCTGTCCTGGGCGATCGCCTTGGTAGCCAAGTCTCTGCTGGAAGGAAAGGGCTTCAAACTACGAGGCGGACAACTTGAAATCTTCCCCAACCCAAAACCTGCAACTCAATCGCCCATCAACTACAACGGCCACCGTTTGCCACTCCAACAGGGATCCTATCTGCTGAACAAGGACTGGGAGCCAATTTTCTCCTCTCACCACGCCTTTGTTCAACAATGGGAGTTTGCTGCACGCCGGAACCAGGTGTCTTCCAATAAGGTAGAGCGGCTTGCCAAATCATTGCAGCGCAAGAGCTACGGAAAGAGGATCAGAACCCGTGGGCGCAAGTATTTGACTGATTTGAACAACGATATTGAGCCTGGCTGGACAAGCTCAGGACAAACCCAATTTTTGCTTGGGAAGATCGCAAATCGGGAACGGGTGTTTTATCACGCTTTGTTCGGAGGTGAGCCTTTAGAAGGGCAAGCCTTAGCTGACCAAATTGCTGAAGTCGCTCAATCTCTCCCCGGGTATCTGGACTTCTGCGGGCACCAGCATGAGATCCATAAGAAGGCAGCAGAGTGGGCACGAGCGGCAGAAGTTCGCTACTACCCATACCCTTCTACCAGCAAGAAACTGATGCAGCAGCCCTTAGAAGAACATTCAGGTGACAGCAAACCATCCTGGAACGAACAACAGTCTCAGGCAGCCAAAGACCGGATCAGACGTGCGGTCGCTGATCAACTGGAAAAGGGTACACTGCCAGCCCAAAAATCAGCGCGTCAGAGGGTACTCAGAACCTATGGAGTTGGTAACGTCACTTTAAACAAATATCGCGACTTGTGGGATCCTGAACACCTGAAACCCTTGCTGGATGAGGAATACCACCCTCTTGAAGGAAGTTTGGGCAATTCCGAAAGCTTGAAACCCTTGCTGGATGAGGAATACCACCCTACTAATACCAATAAGCTTATCTCCGACCCTGCTTCTGCACCCTCAGTGCAGGAAGCAGGTGGAGTTTTTGATCTAGCTGTTGGGGGGTCTGGGGGGTTTTCCACAGGTGAACCTGCTAGAGAGAATGCTCCCTCTCCTTTGGATCCCTCTCACACTGGTGAGGCTGAAGTTTCCTTGACTGGACCTGCGTTGGTTCGGCAGATTCTGGCTCAAATTGCTACCAAGAGCCAGCAGTCTAAACAAACTCGTTCTAATGATCTGCCTCCTCCTGATGAGCATTATTTCCGTTCAAAGAGCAAACAACTGGAATTGCTGGGTGAGCCGTTATCATCGAGTTCCTCCCCAAATCCAAGTTCACCACCTAATGTTCTGCTAAATGGTTCTGCTGTGGCGGAGCCTGATTCAGGAGATTCTGAGAACGGTTCTGCGGTAGCTGCCGATTCTAATCCAGAGGATATCGGGGATGTGATCGCGCAGGTTTAAGTGCAGTTTCAATGCCTTGGCTGGACTCCTGCACAGGCGAAAAGTTGGATCGCAGAACAGTTTGGAGGAAGAAGCCGGTGGCAATTAACTGACGCAGAACTGGTTGACCTGCTGAGGAAGCTTCGAGACTGTGCATCCTTGGAAAAACCAGTAGCCGGAGATTATAGTTGATTCGTAGCGTTACTTACCTCAGAACAGTTTCTGTATTGATAGCGCAACTCAACTTGAAAGGGGATTGAAATGACTTTTGCTGAATCTCGTACTGACACTGTTCCAGTTCAGCTTCCCAATGGAGCGATCGTCAAAGTTGAGGTGTCGAAAACTGGCCGGGAGGATGTCAGTTTTGATCCAAAGCAATTTCAGCCAGTGGCAGATGCGATCGAGGGTGTAGTGCAGATGATTGCAACACCAATCCAAAAAGTAAGACCTAAAAAGGCGACGGTGAAATTTGGTATGGAATTGGCGATCGAGTCTGGGCAATTGACGGCAATCATTGTCAAAGGTTCTGGCAAGGCTAATCTGGAAATTACATTGGAATGGGAAGCCCCACCTAAGCTTGAATCATGAGCCAGCTAGAGGATCTGCTACAACAATGCACAGTGAGGTTGACTCTTCCTGGTCGTTTGGGTTGGGGAACAGGCTTCTTTGTGGCTCCCGGATGGATTCTCACTTGTGCTCATGTGGTTCAAGAAGCAAGAGATGAATCTGTTCAGGTGCGTTGGCAGAAACAGGAGAACTGGGCGCAAACGACAGTGGAGCGGTTGTTAGCTGACCCGCTTGATTTAGCCTTACTACGGGTAATAGGTTCTACCGAGGCAAATCAACCTTGCGTGTACTTTGATGAGGAGATTCGCTCCCGCGATCCGCTGTATTTATTTGGCTATCCTGACCAGGACTTTCCCAACGGCTGCCCAGTAACATTCAACTGCGAAGGGCTAACAGGGGATGAATCAGCACTAATTAAATTTGCTTTAGGGCAGGTGCGTCCTGGGATGAGTGGAGCGCCGTTGCTGAATCAGCGGACGGGCAAGGTATGTGGAATGGTGAAATTTACGCGCGATCGCTCCTTTGATCTGGGCGGTGGTGCCATTCCGACACAGATGATTCTGGAGCAGTTGCCTGAATTGCGATCGCTTCAGCAGACGTTTCATGGGCACGATCTGCGCTGGGTAAACCTAATTACATCGCCTGGACCTGACTTTCAGCCCTATAGAGAGGCGGTGATTTACCACTATTCTCAACAGCGTCACCTGTACACTCCAACCGATGCCCTGTTGTCCTTGGAAGCCCGATCAGTGAAGCGGCAAGCTCAAGACAATGGACGTGAACAGCCGACCCAAGAAACGGTTGAGCAATTTCCAGTGCTGGAGGGGTTGCGGAAGTATGCGCTTGGAAACCATCGGGAGCACGTGTTGTTGGCAGGGCGACCGGGTTCAGGGAAATCGACCACGTTGCGACAGTTGGCTGTGTCCTTGGCAGAGGAAGGTCAAGTTCCGGTGCTGGTGCAATTGAAGGGCGATCTCCCAGTACTAGAGGCAATCGCTAGTGAGCTAGAGAAAGGTGATCTATACGACTTGGAGCTAAAGGAGATTAAGCGGTTACTTCGACAACAGCAGTTTGTTTTGCTGCTGGATGGAGTGAATGAAATCCCCAATGAGTCCTTGCGCAGATCACTCATCCAATTTCGGCAGGATAACCTAACAGTGCCCATGATCTTCACCACGCGAGATTTTCTAGGAGGGGACTTGGGCATTGGCAAGCGGCTGGAGATGAAGCCCTTGTCTGAGGAACAAATGCGGGAATTTATCAGCAAGTATTTGCCGGAACAAATGCGGGAATTTATCAGCAAGTACTTGCCGGAACAGGGCGATCTCCTATTGGATCAATTGCTCAATCGCCTGCGGGAATTGGCAGAAACACCTTTGCTGTTGAAACTGATGTGTGATGTGGTTGGTCTAGAGATCAACCACATTCCCCAAAATCAAGGGGAATTATTCCAGTGGTTCGATCGAGATTACAAGCGCATTAAAAAAGAAATTGAATACGTCTCTGTCTCCGAGAATTTCTGGGAATTCAAGTCAGAGATTCTCCGGTATTTGGCATTTTCCATGATTCAAGGAGAGGTGCAAAGTACTGCTCTCCAGAAACAGCTGGAACCCTGGCTAACCATCCCCAATAGTCGAGCCGCAGGAATTTTGGAAACTTGGCTCCATCAACGGGGAACTGTCGATGCCCCCACGAAGGCAAAGCTGTGGCTCAAAGATTTATGCAACCATGATCTTCTTCAGAATGCCGCCAAGCCGGAAGAAATTGAATTTCATCATCAGTTATTCCAGGAATATTATGCGGCAGAATACCTCCTAGATCGATTGCCAAGTCTGACTGATGAGCAACTGAAGTGGGATTACCTCAACTACTTGAAGTGGACGGAGCCAATAGCGTTGATGCTGGCTCTAGTGAATAGTGAGGTGCAGGCGCTGCGAGTAGTGCAGCTGGCGCTAGATGTAGATTTGGTGCTGGGGGCAAAACTAGCGGGTGCAGTGAAGCCAATGTTTCAGGAACAAACCGTCAAATATGTAGAGAAATTAGCAGTACCGGCTTGGTTGAAAAGTCAACTCCTGAGAGAATCGCGATCTCATTATGCGGTTTCTGCCTTATTGGAATTGTTAGACCATGCTGATGCTGATGTCTTTATGACAGTAGCGATGATAATAGGCGAGTTTATTCCAGATAGCATTATAGTGGAGTTTTTTTCGAAGGTATTAGACGAATGTGATATTCATGGAAGTATGTCAGAAGCATTAAACAATGCTCTTGTAGATGATTTTACAGGTGATTTTACTGATTTTTGGACTCTTTTCGAAACCATAGAACAATTTGATCCTAAACTTCTTCTTCGCATAGCAACATTGGTAGTAAATCAATTTGAAATGAGCCAAGATAGCTTCTTGGAACTTATCATTCCCCACATTTTTAGGCTGATAAAAAATAATGCGATTGATGTAACTTCGGTAAAAATTGTAGAAAAGATGATGAGCCAAATCAGTTTAAACGCTGTCCACTCCGGTCGTGTCGAATTAATCGAAAGTCTAGGGAAACAAATGGAAGAGAAAGTACTAAACACAATCGATTTAGGCACTTTTCATATGCTTGCCAAACTACTGGAAAGTGTCAATCCTGATCAGGATTGGGGTTTAGAAAATCTGGCAACGAAGTTTATATCAGAGACTTCTGCTTCTGCTGCTTTACCTAAACTGTTTGAAGAGCCTGGTTCTCTTATGAGTTATTCAACAATAGACACACGAGTTAGTATTGGCTCAAGTAATTCTATTGATGAATGGATTAAGCTTCTTAGTAGTGTTCAAATTGCTGTACGTTGGGATGCTGCACAAGTATTAGTCAAGATAGCAGAGAAGCATCCAAATAAGATAGCTAGCTATCTTTCCTATTTCCTTACTCTCATTCCTACCCTGTCTGGCAAACAAGCTTTAAAGGTGATCACAGCTACCCAAGTCAACTGCAAGTTTTACAACTATGAAATCTTTCAAGCCCATCTAGCAGCACAGCGAACCGAGCGCCAAACTCACCCCAATGGCGATTCAAACGCCATAACTATAAAAACTTTAGAGAGTTTAACTATCATGAGTGACAAAGCACCAATCTTCAATCAGCAACATGCAACTATTGGCGTGAACTATGCAGCTGAAGGTAGCACCATAGAATTTACTCAGCAAACCAGTTCTTCAGAGCAAACCTTTGAGATTTTGCTCACTGACTATCAGCAATTTATTGAGCAACTTCAACAGAAATATCCCACCTTGGCAGACCCAACCACCGTACCTCAAATTATTGAAGTCGAGGCAAAACTCATCAAAGCCCAGGATCACCAGCGGTGGCAAAACTTCATCAACCTCAAACGGCTGTGGAATGGCGGCAAAAAAGCAGGTATCAAAGTTGGCGAACATTTTGCCGAAAACAATGTCTGGGCAAAAGGCGCGATCGCTTTTCTCGAAGGTGTTAGCGAAGATGGGAAATAACAATCATTGAACTAAAACCATAAACCACCATCAAATATTCCTGGCGAATCTGTGGAGCAAGCCTATCAACTATAGACGTTGAAGTTCCAGCAGAATTGCTGCGTAGTCTTCATTTTTCAACTCATTGCTGTGCTTGTTTGTGACTTCCCGGATAAAAGCTGTTATTCTTTCGGGCTTCCATTTCAGTCGCTTGGTGTAACGTGCGATGACCTGATCGACCAGTTGGTGAGGAATAGGATGATCAGCCATCACGTCTTTAAGGGGAGTTGGCTCTTCTAAAAAGGTTGTCAGGACTGGGCGAAGATACCAATCCGCTTGGACCTCATCAAAGGCTGGGGGTGCTGCTGTGAAGTAAAGTGCATCTAGCTCGTCATCAACCTCCAGCCAGCCAATCATCCTTGCAAGGAATAGCCACTCTTCCTCATCAGCTTCGATCGATCTGATACGTTCCGGCTCGATTTCAGCTAAGGGATTGTAGACACCGGCATACCAGGCTAAAGCTTGTTTTTCACAATTAACTTTCCAGTCTTCCTCTGGAGAAAAACGGGAGCCTGCTTCTACATCGCACTGACGCACCTTAGATGCTTGGGATGCTGAAGGCTTTTTAGCACGGCGCTTAGGCTTTGTAGCTCCAAATCCTCTTGACATGGTTTCTTCCAAGAACTGCCGACTGGGAAACAATGCTACTACCAGGTAATAGCAAGCTCTCTATTTTGATTACCTCTGTCTCTATCATGGCATGTCGTTCAAAATGTCATGCGTTATGCATGTCGCTCGACTATGATTTTTGTGGGATCAGATTTCTCAAAAGGGTATGTGATAGCGCAATGGCTCAAACTCGGATAGGCGTGGCTGCTCGAAAAGGTGGGGTAGGGAAAACGTCGATTGCCTGCGGGCTTGGATCTGTATTGGCGAACCAGGGTAAGCGAGTGCTGGTTGTTGACTTGGATCCACAATCTAATGCTGCTTACGTGTTGGGAACGGATCCGACTGCACCGGGAACATCTGACCTTTTGTCTGGTGGCACACCTGTGGCGTTAGAGGCAGCACCAGGACTGTGTGTACTACCGGGTGGACCAGATTTGTCTGGGCACGCTATTCAGTCTCTAGATCCAGAGGATTTAGCGGATGCAGTAGCAGCTATGGACTATGACGTACTAATCTTTGACTGTCCGCCAGGTGTGGAATATCTGGAGCGGTTGGGACTAGTGGCAGCAGATATTGCCCTGGTTTGCACCGATGCTCATCCTTTGGCGGTTATGGGTGCTGGACGGGTCATTAATGAGTTGAAGCTACGGCAGCAGAAGGGGCGGCGAGGTGCGAAGCGGTGGGGGCTGGCACTCAGCCGCATTGATTTGCGGCGCTCAATGGATCAATCGCTCGACCGACAGTTGGAAACTACCTATCCAACGATTGATCGTTTTATTGTTCACCAGGACTCTGCAGTCTCCTGGGCAGGGGCGGAAAGAGTTCCGCTGATGCAATATGATCCAAACTGTAAGGCTGCAAAAGATTTACAAGCGATCGCGGACTGGGTATTCAATGGCTAGAAGACGAAATAGTGCAGATTTGTTTGCTGAAGCGACTGCCACAGCAGATGCTATTCATGAGCAGGACCAGGCGGTTGCTGCCAGGTCTGAGCAGGAGCGAGTTCAAAAGACAAAACTGCCGTTGGATCAGATTCGAGCGAGAGAAACCGATACTCGCCCCTTAGACCCTCAGCATGTGGCGGCTCTAGCTGAGTCGATTGCGGCTTTAGGGCTGATTGAACCTCTAGTAGTAGATACAAAGGGGGTGCTGCTGGCGGGTGGACATCGGTTGGCAGCGCTTCAGGCACTACAGGAAACCAATCCAGAGGTTTACAACCAGCAGTTTTCAGATGGGCAAATCCAGGTTCACATGCTGGCGTTTGATGCTGAACAGGATCCAGAGCGGGCACTTCAAGTTGAGTTGGCAGAGAACGAAAAGAGGGTAAACTATACCCGCGACCAGATTGAGCGGTTGGCTGAACGATTGCGATCGCTCAACTACCGCGATGTGCGGGGTCGCCCGAAGGAAGGGGAGAAAGCATTAGGTCCTGCCCTTGCTGTGGCGATCGGGGTTTCGGCTCGTTATGTCCGTAAAGTCTTGAGTGAACAGAAGCAAGATGGGCAGGATCAGAAAAATAGGAACTCAGTTCCTATTTTCCAAAAGTTGAAGCTTTTGAAGAAAATCGAAGCTGCTTTGGAAGAATTGAGTGAACTGCCAGAGTCGGAGCAATCTGGACGATCGGAGAAAGCTTTACTCAAGGCACTACCCGCTTTCTTGTCCAATGTAAAAGCCTCTGCTAAGGATATCGAAATCCTGATTCGACAGCAGAAGTAGGTTTTAGGGCAATGAGATCTACTGGGGGAGTACCGTCCCCAATGTATGATTCCCTTTGGTGAGGGAACGATGATTGGACTATGAGTGAATTACTGCCCAGCGATTACCCAGAATTTCTGCGAAGCCTGAAAGCGAAGATACAGGCGCGCCAGACGAGAGCAATTCTGGCAGTCAACCGGGAACTGATTGCGTTGTATTGGGAAATTGGGCAGCAGATTGTGGAGCGGCAGGAAACAGCGGGTTGGGGTGATGCCGTGATCACGCAGCTAGAGCGTGATCTGAAGCGGGAAATGCCTGATTTAGAGGGTTTCTCCCGGCGTAACCTTTACCGGATGCGATCGCTCTATCTCGCCTATCGGGAGCAAAGTGAGAATGTGCCACAGCTTGTGGCACAAATTCCCTGGGGGCACAACACAGTGCTACTTGAAAAGGTAAAAGACCCAGCAGAGCGGGAATGGTATTTGCAGCAAACACTGGAGCAAGGCTGGAGCCGGAACATCCTGATTCATCAAATTGAGAGTAAACTCTATACTCGTCAGGTTAGTCAAACTAAAAGTCACAATTTTGAGCAAACTTTACCCAGCCCTCAGTCTGAACTGGTAGAGCAGGCACTGAAAGATCCCTATGTCCTAGACTTCCTCACGCTGAAGCAGGGAGCCAAAGAACGGGATCTACAAAATGCGCTGCTGGAAAAGCTGCGAGATTTTTTGGTGGAACTGGGCAATGGTTTTGCTTTTATGGGCAGTGAGTACCCCTTGCGAGTCAGTGATCAGGATTTCTACCTGGATTTGTTGTTCTATCACTATCGGCTGCGCTGCTTGGTCGCGATCGATTTGAAGATTGGGGAGTTTAAGCCGGAAGACGCAGGAAAGATGAACTTCTATCTGTCGGCGCTGGATGCTCAAGTGAAACATCCTGACGATCGCCCGTCTGTTGGCATTATTTTGTGTAAATCGAAAGATCGGCTGATTGCGGATTATGCTCTAGCGAATTTGAACCGGGCGATCGGGGTTAGTACCTATCAAACTAGAGAACTACCGCCAGAGATCCAAGCAGAGCTACCGACGCTAGAGCAATTGCAGCAGGCGCTGGAGGTGTCAAAACAGGATGACGCTAGTGATGACTAAGTAGGTAAGGGTGCCCTTTAAACACGTTTGATAAATGGTGTGGTCATTTAAGCCGAAGAAGCGAACCTACCACCCTTGTAAAAGGTGCTGTTTTCGATCTCTGGCACTCAATACTGTTGCACAAGATTCCCAAGGCACTTTTTTAACTTGATGGTATTTGAATTCAAAGGGATGTTTTTGTGGCACTGCGTTAATCGTTTGCTTGGCTTCCTCAAGCTTGCCTTGAGCCACTTGAACCCACACGTCTTCTAATACATCAGGGATTTGTCCAAAAAGTTGATGAATCGCTTCCAAGCGATCGCTCAGCAGTTCATGTACCCGGTCTTCAACTGAGCCTCGGTAGCGCATATTATAGATTTGAACGACATCGCGTAACTGTCCGATGCGTTGAATCCGCCCCTTTCGTTGTTCTAGCCGAGTTGGGTTCCAGGGAAGGTCAAGGTTGATCAGAGTGCCGAGTCGTTGGAGATTGAGTCCTTCGCTAGCCGCATCCGTACCCAATAACAAGCGCATTTCGCCTCGACGCACCATTTGTTTTAGGCTTTCTCGTTCTTGCCGACTGAAAACGCCATTCACCAGAACGCCAGACTTTTGCCCACCCGCATAAATTCCAATGACTTCTCCTTTAGGAAGGTCGCGGGAAAGTTGATCGGCTAACCAGCGAACGGAGTCAAAGTACTGAGAGAAGATGATGCAACCTGATTCTAACCAGTCTTCTTCAACAAGCAGGTGGCGAACAACCTCATATTTGGGGTCATCTTCCTGATTTGCCTCTAGCTTGTCGAGGAACTGCTCTAGTTTGTCCCGTTCAGATGGGGTTAATGATTTGGGTCTATCGTCTGGAATGGCATCTTCATCGTCTTCTTCCTCAATATCTTCCCAAGCTCCCAGCATACTCTTGGCGGTGTTCATGCCCGCGCAGATGGTGCTACCCACTCGCCGCAGCAACAGCGTCCTCAGGAAGCCTGATCCCTTCATGCGTTGTCCTAATAGGTCGCAAAACTCTTCTGCGATCGTGTAAGCATCTCTCAAATAAAGCGGCAGTGAAATCGACTCTTGATTGGTCTCGCCGTATAACTTAACTCTGACTGGCTTGAGATAGGGTTCATTCGTTTCGGGATCAATTGTATTTTCGAGGTAGTCTCGTGTACGGCGGACGATGTGACGGATGAAGGGATTATGGTGCGGACCAAAGTCTCGTGCGAGTCTACGAATTCGGTCTTTGTCAGGATTTCTCAGCTTATTCCAGGAATCACCAGGAACGACCGCAACCTCATCGGCGACTTTGAGTGTGCGGCGGATATTTTTAAAGTCAATGCCCTCGGACGCGGGAGGAAGTGGATTGCGAATCCAGCGCCATCGGTCTTGATCATCTTCAGGCAATTCAGCTTGCCCCATTGCCATCAGCAGCGCCTCGTCTGCTCGTCGCCAATTACTCCAGTCGGTACCCAATACTGCTTCGTTATTGATAGAGAGGACGTTAAGCAAGTCCCAAGCTTCGACGGGATACATTTGAACTGGGGTCGCGGTTGCTAGCAGCAAACTTTTGGCGCGAGGGGCGATCGCGCACAGGAAGGAGAGAAGATTGTTGGGTGTCGGTTTTTCAGCTTCACGATCGAGTCCTAAGTTGGCGCGCCGTGCCCGATGCGCTTCATCAACAATGATGCACTCGTAATTAATCTGTTTCAAATAATTGGCTGCTTCGGACTTGTTGGTGATTAACCCTTGAGAGACGATACCCACCCGACGGGGGCATTTTTTAATCCCCATTGCACCAGCAGCAGGATACTCCAGTCCATTTTCATCGACCCACTGTTTACCATTCCAGACCGCGCTTGGCATTTCTAACAGGTTGAGCATTTCCTCCTGCCATTGCCAGAGCAGCGGTTTGGGCACCAGAATCAGGACGGGTTTATCGCCATAGAGTGCCATGAGCATGGCGGAAAGGGCGAGCTGCATCGTTTTACCAAGTCCGACCATATCTGCCAGGACAAACCTAGCCCCGTGTGGACTTTTGTGTGCCTCAAATGCCAGGGTGACAAAGTATTTCTGGTGTGCCCAGAGTCCATACTCTTGACGGTAGACGGGGGTTTCAATGATAGGCGCACCGGGATCAGCCTCTTCGCGCCAGACTTCGACGCTGGGGAAGACGCTGCGTTGGGACAGGCGACCAATATCTTCAATCACGAAATCAGCCAGGTTGACGGCTAATGGGTGATGCCAAAGCGCATCAAACTCTTCTTGTACCCACTGAATTGCTTCTGGGGAATTGTCTTCCCACACGAGTTCATAATGCAGTTTCCAGGCATCATAGGTTTCGTTGGTGCTGCCCATGAAGCAGGTTTTTGCTCCATTTGCTGTTGTGATGACACCGGCTTTGCCATGTACCAGACCAAATTTTTCGCGGGGCAGCACTTTGACTTGCATCTTGCCCGATCGCAAAAACTGATAAAGTCTGGCAAATCGAGGTTTCGCTTTTTCGTTATAGTTTTCGGGTTCTGCGGCACACCATTCTCGCCGCATAGCATAATTGGCAGCTTTGGCAGTGTCTACATCTTGAACGTTGAGGTCAGAGTTGCAAATGACGCGGATTTGTCCAGTGATACTCTCAAGACTTTCTCCGGCGACTTCCAGGATGGAGGAGCGGAAGTAGCCCGCAATGCGATCGTAGGTTTGCGCTCCCTGGAGTCGTTGGTTCAGGAAGGTTTGATCGAGTTTGGTACGACGGGAGGAGAAGCGGTTGATCATTGCAAACGCAGATAAATGAGGATGAGAGGGCAAAGATCTAGGTAGCTGTGTCAATTATGAGTTGTTTGAATTGCGAGATTGAAACGATGGTTGTAGATAGCAAGCGTTGAGCTTCGGTGAAGTCTTTATCACCTGTGATAAAAACTTCAGCGTTTGCAGCCAAAGCACAGGCGATAAACTTGGCATCTTTTTGATCGCGAGGAAATTCAATTTCAAGATCGACTTCAACTAGCGTTGTTAGGGTCTCTAGCAAGTGGAACCATTGCTGCTTCAGTGCTTCAGATAAACCAAGTCGTTTTCGGCAAAGAACGGTTTTGTACTCTTCTAAAATTGCAGATGAGACAAGCCACTGATAGGCTTCCTGTTCCAGCACAAATAGAATAACGGCTTCAGGATCGCGATCGCGCAACGCTGCTGAAACAAGCACATTGGTATCAATTACAATCTTCATTTGCCAGCCCGATAAGCCTCAATTTCAGCGGCAATTTCTGCTTCGGTGATGGTTTGGGCTTGAGGAAGGGCTTGGGTCTCCTTCAACAGCGCTTTGAAGGCTTGAATGTGCTCTTGACGCTGTGGCTTCAAAACAATCACTTTAACTTGAATGCCTTCTGCGAATGCAGATTGATAGGCTGCCGGAATCTCAATCATTCCATTTTTGATTTCTGTCTGAAACTCTACAGCTTCCATTTTCTTCGCCTCCTTGATTAGATCTTCAGGTCATCTGCGTTCAAACACTGTCATTCTCTAATGTGCCTGCCAGAATTTCGGCGGCTTTGGCATCTACAGACCAATGGTTCATTTTGAAACCCATTGTGGCAAGGTAGCGGAGGATGTGGATCAAGTTTTTCCGTTGGTTCCAGTAGTCGCGAACTTCGGCGCGGAGCCAGGATTTACCTTGTTGAGTAGATTCAGTGCGAACGGTTTCGCGGATGGCGAAGAGGGCATTGCGGACGAGAGAGGCACTGAAACCACTGGTTGGATCAGACAGCCCACTCAGGTTTTTGGTGGTGAATTCGGTGGCGGTTTTGAGGCGGGTCTGGTTCGCTTTGCCGCTTTGCAAGAAGGATTTATAGTCTTTTACGCCAAAGCCGCGAGCGAGTTCTTGATAGGCTCCGGTGCGGTATTCGCCGTGGCTTTCGATGTCGAGTCCTTTGAGGTAGAAGCGTTCTTCGGGGGTGAGGCTTTTCCAGACGAAGGTGTCGAAGCCTTTGGGCACGAGGTAATCGCAGGCAATGACGACCGCTTGATCGATAATTTTCTCGATCTCGGATTTCTCGCTACCTTTCTTGCGGGGTTTGGAGAGTTCGTAGGCGATGTCGATGTCTTCGATGTTTTGATACTGGGTCAACACACGCAGGGCAGCAGCATAGGCAGCAAGCTGGTAGTCAGTATCGCCAAAGTTGGGGTCTTCTTCGTCTTCGAGTGCCAGCATAGAGGCGAGTTGACGTTTGACTTCCAGTTCCACTTTGGGATAGATCTCGTCGAGGAAGGCGGTGTCGTCACCGGTTTGTTTGCGGAGGATGAGGAGGACGGTGCCCTGGACGTAGTTGCCTTCTTTGAGGGCAGAACTGGTTTCGGTGGCGATGCACCAGGCAGCGGTGACGCGCAAGCCCGATGCCCAGAGAATGAGGGCGAGATCTGCCCAGACCCCAGCATCTTGATGGGTGAACATGACGACCTGATAGCCGTTGGCAGGCATGTGGTTCGCCAGGTTGCGGTAGCATTCCACCATGCTTTTGCGAAAGTCTTCGGCGCGTCCAGTGATCGCAAGGGCACGTTTGCTATCGGAGTACCATTTTGGAAACAGCCTAATTAAAGATTTGTCGTACCACGCCAGGAAAAACTCAGATAGCTCATGGTAGTTGATGGCATCGGCATAGGGTGGATCGGTGATCCAGGCATCTAAAACCGTGTTTAAGGTTCGGGCATCAATGGCGCGAGTTTGGGATGCAGGCAAACTATAGTTTTGAACCTCAAGGCAGTAATCAGATAAACCGGATGCTCCTTGCACGCCATATTGAATGTTGGTATTCAATGCCTGATTCGCAAACGTGTTTCTAATCCCGTCTCTGGATGGATCAACACCGCATAACTTGGAGTTCCTTTCTGCAAAACGACCAACCATCAACAGGCAGGCGACGCCGTTGGTAATAGAAGGAAGTTTCAATAACTCGGAAAAGCAGAGACCAATGATAAGCAACTGCCTTGCAGAAAATAGGTGATGCCAATGCGTCCAACCTCGTTCACGAATAGGTTGATCGGTGTTGTATCCTGGCTCAATTTGGCGGCTGGGGATGTAGCCCTTCTCCTGCCAGGTGGCAAAGCGTTCTTGCAGCAGTGCAATCACTTTCTGTTCCCGCTCCAAATCGCTTGCATCTGGAGCTAAGAAATAGCGTTTGGTTTGCGTTTTACCTTTGCTGTCAACGTAAGTCTCAATCCAGCGAATGCAGTACAGTCGCTCCTGAAAAACCGCGTTTGGAGGTGGGACAAAATCGCTTTTTCCCCAGAGCCGCAGCCCGTGTTCCCGTCTGCCGTCGCCGCGAATGATGGCGATCGGTGTTTTCTGCTGGCAATGGGGACAGACTAAATTGGAGTTGGCAACTGTGCCAGGACTGGCAAGCTGATCCAGATTCAGGCGTTTATCCACTTGCTGTACGGCAATTTCAAACGCTTGCTGATCGGGAATGGGAATGAGCTTGGCAAACGTGCCCGATCGCTTGCCAATCACCCAGGAGGCAGCCAGGGGAACTTTCCAATGACACTCTGGACAGATCACTTCATTGCAGTAGAAAAAGGCATCTGCTCGCCAGCCGTGTTCGTTATGCTCAATGCCCCATGCGGTCACCTGGCGATCGACGGCATCTGCCAATTGCTGCTGAGCTTCGGCAATTTGCTGGCTGATTTCTTCGCCGCCGCCAACAATATTTAATGCTGCCCAAGTGAGCAATGCTGCCACTGGATTTAAATCTGACCCATACGCCTCACACCCTAGACGAGCTGCTTCAAAAGGAACGCTACCCCCCCCAGCAAAAGCATCGCCGATTCTAGGAATGTGCCCAAACTGGCGTTCTCCGAGCTGCTGCACCAAATCGTTCAAACTATGAGCATCCGTTTCCAGATAAGCATTAATGTCTCGCCAAGCTGATTCCGAGAGATTGGTAACGTGTTCAGGGCGATCGCAATAATCGAGCTTTTCATCGTAAGTAAGTCGCCAAAAAACGGTTTTCTGAAGAATTACCTTTTCCTCTTTAGACAAATCCTTCTTCAACGTTGGCTTAATCTTGGAGAGTTCTAAATCAAACCACTTTACTCGTTCAGACTCTCGCAGACGAATGAAAAGTTCTTCGGGGGAAATGGGTTTGGATTTGCGCTGCCAAAGTCCCTCATCATCCATCGTCATGATTTTGAGGAAGATTTCGCGATCGCGCTTGGGGTTATCGGAGGTTGGGAGTAATAACCCAAAGATAACCGCCCGCACCAAAACAAGCGGCTTCCGTCCCCACCATTTGCCCAATCCCGTTAGTGTTTGCGTCAGGTGTCCAGTTCGCTCTTTGTAGCTTTCCTTTGACAGCTTTGAAACCGGAAATTGCGTCTCGATAAAGGACTGCGCCATAGGTCAGAAATCCAGTTCTTCAAAGAGTTCTGCCACAGCTAAGGAAAACCCAGGAACGATTTCTTCACCATCCAGCGAGTCTTCTAAGCGCAACAAGCGATCGGGGCTAGGGCTGTGATACACCAGCACATACTGCTCATCTGGGTGAATTACCCAAACCAATCGCGTCCCGTTGTCAAAATACTCCACGATCTTGTCGTGAATTTCCTCTACGGTGTTGTTAGGCGAAAGAATCTCTACCGCTAAATCGGGCGAACCCTGAAAGTAACCTTTGGGCAACCGCTTCACGCCTTGAAGCCGCTCTTTGGCAACAAACGACACATCGGGCGATCGCTTGTTCCCTGTTTTCATGGTGAAGGCTGTACTTGAATCGCAGATCACACCCAACTTTTGCGATCGTACTAATCCCCCCAAAAAGATAATCAGGTTGCTGGCAATATAGCCATGCTCCATCCCCGAATTGCCCATACTCACCAGTTCCCCATTCACCAACTCATAGCGCCCATCCTCGGGCAATGCCATGAACTCCTCATCCGTCCAAATTTTTTGCTCAGATGCAACGATCATGTCTGACTGCCTCCATTGGTAGCTGAGGCGGTTGTCCTTGCCCAAGTTGCCTCATCTTCTCCTAGCTTAAACAAGGGCAGTTCGACTGTCTCAGGGCGATAGTCTGACACTGGATTTTCAGTCAGGGCATACCGCACTGCCTTGCGCCACCCCTTCCCGCGCCCCGCGATCGCATGACCTGTGGCCGCATTCGTCATGGTAAACAGCCACCACCGCTCTTCGGGTGCCAGCCCCAACCAATTCTTCAAGGCAATGGGAATGAGTGCCGGGTCTGCCTCCTCGATCGCCCATGCCAGCAACACTAATTCTTTGCCAAACAAGCGCAAAATGGGAGTCTGCCCGCCCTTGCCTGCCTTCACCACCCACTGCCCAGACTTTAGCCCCAGAGTCCGCAACCGCTGGTTAAATTCGGCTTTAACCGGGTCAGCGATCGCCTCCCACTTCTGTCGAGGCAAAATCACCCGCATTTTATTGTCTTCTTGCCCCAAAGCGAAGCTCAGTTCCCGCCGAGCTTCGCTGTCGTCCCAGGTGAAATGCTCACTGATGAAAACATCATCTTTCTTGTGAGCCGGAATGGTCACCAGAAAATGGTGCTCCGATTCCGTTGGCACAAAGCCAAATCCTTCTGATTTTTCAATACGAGCTTTAGACATAAATTGCACGAATGCATTTCAGCGTTCTGGGTAGTCCTTATATTATCTTGGCTATCTCCGTTTCTATTGTTTAACTTCATCAGGCTTGACTTCTGTTTTCACCTCTGCTACCCAGTCCAACAAGAGTTGCCCATTGGGAAAGCGGATGGAATCAACCTCAATCTCCACTTCTCCTTCTGCCAACAGACCACGCAAGTGGTTAATTGTGCTTTCCAGCTTCTCAGCATCCAGCTTGAGGCGATCGTCGATCGACAGTTCCAGCCAGTTCTCGCCGCTAATGGTGATGCGCCCACCCGCAACTTCTGCCTGAAATTTCTTCAGCCGTCCCATAAATTCGTAGGCATCTTTCGTCGTGCTGGGATGGTGCGGGCGCTTCCAAAGGGCAGGTGCCTCTGGCTGAATTTCGACTGTGGTTTTGCCAGACGGTTCCCAGCGAATATCCCGACGATGTACCTCTGAAGCCAGTCCGTTTTTTTCAGCGATCGCCAGCACACACACCGTTCCCGGCAGTACTACAAATGGCTCAGCGTAACTACCTCCCGCCGTCTTGGGATCCGATCCATCCGTTGTGTAACGAATTGGGGCAGGGGGAGCCGATCGTAATTCCACCATCTTATCGGAGCCGTTTTGGTAACAAACCGACTTCAGGGTAATGCGGTTATGCCACGTTCTCGCCTCCCCTGCCTCATGCTCACCTTTAGAATCTACGCACAGGAAAGAAACTGCTAGCTCTTGCGTCTTAAAGCTTTTAGGATCAGCGACTCGCTGCGAAGCCGTCGTTGCGGGAGAACCGACCTCGTAGTAAACGGTGTCTCCGTGAACGGCGGTCAGCTTCAGTGTGACCTCACCCGTTTCATCATCCCGTTGCGCCTCGTACCAGCGAATATCGGTTTGGGCCTTCGGAAATGGTGGCTTCTCCGTATAGCCTCCTTCTTCGCGCCATTGATCCTTTAGAATCAGGCTGGTTCTGAGTTCATCCAACGCATCCATCCGGTGCCACTGCCACTGCGGATTCATCGCCGCGCGTTTTTTGATCTCCGTCCAGGGCATTGCCTTTTGGGTAAAGAGCCGAGCTTCACACTTCTTGCGGAAGGAATCGCTGGCAACGTCCTCCGTAAACTTCTGCTTCGCTCTCAACGCTTCCCGAATCTGCTTTTCGCCGTTATAGTCGTTATCCGTAAAGTTCATTAAGAAGTCGGCGGTGAGCAACCCATCACTGGAGGGATAGGTCAGGGTCGTGAAAGTCTCCCGCATGGCGCTTAAGAGCCGCAACTGAATGTTGTCCCGAATATCCCTGGCTGCCACGAGTTGAGGGTCATTATCGGGAACCTTCTCAAACTCCATTTCTGTGATGATTGAAGCGATCGCCTTCAGTTCAGCCGCATTCTCCAGTAGCGACTCCAGCGTGTTGCGGGAGCCAGACAGAAACAGAATCCGGTTTTTGTAGTCCAAATCTTCGTAGAATTTCACCAGATCACCGGGCAGCCCATTGCCGGAATCCGGTTCACAAACGATCAGCGTCACCCGATCAGACTTGATCGTAATCTCATCTATAGCCGGAAAAACTGACACATCCTGATAGCAGTCTTTCAGTGAAATTGGCTTGAAAGTGTCTCCCAAAAACGTTCTCAGTTGCTTTAATGAAGATTCGCGGTTAAGCCCTTCTGCTGTTGTCTTGAGCTTTGCTACCAGGTTCTGGACATTCTTAAAATAAAGCTTGCCTTCGCGATTCGAGTGCAGATACCAGGCTTTAGTTGTCAGCACCCCCAAAATATCTTTGGGTAGCTTGGAAACATCTCGACCCGGGGTACATAAGTAAGAAACAATTTCAGACAGAGATAATCCCAGCACGGCATTAGGCACATTTGCTAGGGAAGAGACTAAGAGCAACTTGGCAGCATCCTGAGCATCCGTTCCGCCCAAATGAGAGTCCATAATTTCGGCGATCGCCTGTCCACCTGAGGCAAGATCGTGGCTAATCGCGTTATCCAGATTGGGATTAATTTGAATGATTTCTCCTAAAGTGTCGCGATCGTTGAAATCCAGGTCGTAGGCGTGGATCAAATGAAGGTGGTCTGCTCGTCCACCTTCCGAATCAAATAGGCGGGCAACCACGACCCGCATCAGCCGAATTAAGCCACGAGTTTGCTGAAACCCAGGATTTTCCCGAAAGCGGGCATAGAGATCCCGAATCGCAAAATGAAACGGGTAAGATTCCTTGAGTTGAGTGGCAAAACTGTCGGGAGAAGCATTCGTGATATCCATTTGCTTAGCATCCCGAACTGCCTGAGCATAGGCACGGGAAACCTGCCAAATTTCATCCTCTTCAGGTAAGTCTTCAAACAGTCGTTTGCGAAGAATGTGGTAAACCTCATCTGTATTTAGTCCCACTGGCTCCAGGGTGACGGCTCCTCGTCCCACTTCTCCCTTCAGATTTTCCAGGGCACGACTAATTTGCTGGCTACCGCCTTCATAGGTTGCTTTTAAGTCCGAAATCACCACACAAACATTGGCAAGTTCTTCCTTCCCAACCGCTACCAATAAGTTAGAAATGGCAGTAGTCGTCACTTTTGATAAATTTGAATCCCCGATCGCCTTTGATTCGGCATTTTCCAAATAGGGCGGCAACTCGTCTAATAGGATCAGAAGTGGCTCTCCTTTGAGCAGGTTGACCCAGGCGGTCTGTCCTGGAGCCGATAATGGGGAGTAGTAATCCTTAAAGGCTTCTTTTTTGCCTAACTGCTCGGCGATCGCCCCCCAAACTCCCAACGGCGCATCACTCTCTCTCCCCGTGAAAGCAACGACCCTCACCGCTCCTAAATGACCACCTTCATAGAGACTGCCCATGACGGTTTGGCGCAACTCTGGGTATTTTGCCAATAGCCCTAGCACAATCATGTTGTGTGTTTTACCACCACCCATCGCCTGACTGAGAACAAAAACTCCCTGGTTAGACTGCCCATTGAATCGCCGAAACGACTCCCTTAACAGGCGTTTCATCCCCTGTGTCAAATAGTTCTCAGTAAAGAACTCCTCTGGCTTGATTCTGTTTTCAATTAAATCTGTCAAGTCTAAAACGACATCGCGACGGGAGCGATCGAAGACACTCTGACGGGGTTTACAAAGCTGTTTGAGGGTTTTCATGGGAGTCTAGGGTTTCCAATCAAGGCAATATCTGTAGGTAGGACGGGGCTAAGAAAGCGTTTAGAGTTATTGGCGAAACCCACCACAGCACTCGCGACATTCAAATAATCCTGACCATCTCTATAGTGATAGCTTTTTGAGCCAAGATTCTCCAAGAGGTATGACAAGAGCTGCATCTTGTACCTTTGCTGAAGCGGGGAACCAGTCCCTTGATAAAACTTCCTAAATTACCCAATTATTCATCAACTAACCCCTTGATTATTTTGGGCGAGATCCAAAATCACAGTCGTTTGGCGATCGATCAACGCCTGAAGCATAGAGAGTTGCTGTCCCATCTCGGCGCGCGGCTTTGCCGTTACCGCAAGGGTCGCCTCCCGTCGCTGAATCCTTGCTCTCCAGTCGCGATACTTCTCGCTCCCTGCCTTGCCCAGATGCTGATTCTTGTACTCAGGGTTCTTGCTGCTTAGCTTGTATGTAGATGTGCTCGCCTTTGGGCGCAGGGCTAATCCAGACGTTGATGGAAGCCACACTGCCAGAGCCACGAACGGCTTAGATGAGGTGAAGGAGGCGATCGCGCTCCGCTTCCAAATGGGGGCTGACCATTTTTTTCTGTCGATCTAACTACAAATCGACAGAATTATAGGTTCAGTACATTGGCGATCGCCAATTTTGCCTCTCTAAGGATAGTTCTGTCGATGACAATCTAAATCGACAGAAACCACCCCCTGTTTACCCAGCAACCACCGAGCGATAAGTTTTCCTTAAGTTCACCCGGTTTCAAAGTCCGGCTCTACCAGAAAATCAGTGTTTGAGGGTGATACATTAACTTCTTCGTATTTCCTAATGTGGAATTGGCTGAACACCCGTACTGCTTCAGCCGTGAAAATCAACCGCCACGACCAAGCCAAGATCCTCTCGCCACAGGAGATCGCTTGGTTGTTTGATGGCAGGGTGGGGTTCGTTTCAGATCTGAAGCTATTGCGGTTGCTGATTTGGAGTGGAAAAGAGGAAGGAATGGAGGCGGGAGCTTCGCTGTTGCCAAGGGCAATCGCCTCCCTGTCGTTGCTCTCTTATATAGAAGGATTGCCGACCGATCGAGATCGGTCGTTGTTTGGCATCTGCCTCTACACGACTGCGCGGGTCAATGAGGCATGTTCGTTGCATACCGTTGATGTGTATGGGACAGATGGGCGGGTGCGCGATCGCATTACCTTCCGACGCGCCACGACGAAGGGGAAGCAGGAGACGCGATCCGTCCCGGTGTCGCCGGAGTTGAGAGAATTGTTGACGGGGTATCGGAGCGATCGCCCCTATTTGTTTCCAGGACGGTGGGGGAGAGGGCATATTTGCCCGGAGTCTGCCGATGCTATTTTACGGGCAGCCTTTAAGCGATTGGGGATTGAGGGAGCCAGCACTCACAGCTTTCGACGAACGGCAATTACCTGGATGCACAATGAGCGAGTGCCGATCAAGCACATTCAATCAATCTCTGGACACAAGAGCCTATCTGCGTTACAGCGGTATATCGATGTGACGGAGAAGGATAAGGAGATGGCGATCGCCACACTGAGCTTTCGCTCATAGTGTATTGCATTAACAAACAACTTTGCTCAAATTTGCACAAACTTTGTTAAAAATGCCCCAATTCGGCAGGGTTTATCACCAGTGTATGCTGACTTACGTCTGTACAAATTCCCCGAAAGCCTTGCTCGTAATGGATAGAATAAATGCTTAATGGTCTCAATCCATCGTAAATCAGTTGGCATGAATCGAGGTGGATGAGGCATGCTTCGTCTACCTCGATTCAGAACATGGGTATATGCCACCGTTCCACAGGATTGATATAGAATGTTGCTCTTTGAAAGCACTATAGCAGGGCAATCCCGTAAAATAATTTTGCTGGAGCCGACATGAGAAGTTTCCTGTGATGACCAAAAGCGCAAGGTTCCCTATGAGCCTAGACGCTTATCAACGGTAGTTGATGTGGCTAGAGATCCTAGTCTGGTAAAGTTCAGCTCGAACGTTAGCCTGCTGATTCCTCGGTTACGGCGGTAGCTCCAGTGTCTGTCAGAGATTCAAGATTTCAAGACTATCCACATACAGATCCAGATTGATGGCGGCAACTTATGCGCGTTTTTGTATTGGGTGGCTTCAGGCAGATATTGAGACAGACTAATCTGGATTAGGTAATCTGGGTTGGCTTTGCAGCATGCAGAAAATATTGCAAGATCAGGGATATCAAAAACTCAGCCAAGAGTGTCTGGTCAATGCAGTTCTTTATTAATGGGCTAGTAACGGGTCTGAATATAGCATTGCTATCACTAGCATTTTCTGTCGTTTATCTTTCTAGCCGTATCTTTCATGTCGCATTGGGTGGGGTCTACGTTCTAACTCCCTTTATGGCATGGACAGCTCTTCAGCATCACCTTGGATGGATGATCTCGATTCCATTTGCCCTGGCTTCGGGAGTTATCCTTTCTCTGGGCTGCGAATGGCTGAACCATTGTTGGCTAGAAAGAAAGCAGGCAGGGAGTAGTGCCCATACGATCTCATCTCTAGGCATTTATTTGGTCGTAGTGCAGAGTGTTGCCCTAATTTGGGGCAATGATCCAAAAGTTCTGCGAGATGGGTTAGATCGCATGGTTCAGTTTGGGGCTGCGACAATGACTTTATCTCAGATAATATCAGCGATCGTATCAGCCTTAGTCATGGCTTTGTTTTATGCGTGGCTGTACCAAAGTGATCGCGGCTTGCAGTTTCGGGCGATGGCTGGAAATCCTAAAGAGCTTGCTTTACGGGGATATAATATTCATCAACTACGATTGCTGGCGTTTGGTTTGTCTGGCTTGCTGTGTGCAATCAGTTCTTTGCTGTTTGCCTATGATATTGGTTTTGACCCTAATGCCGGACTAATTACCGCGCTACTGGCGATTGTCGCGTTTGTAATTGGTGGACAGAACTCCTTTTGGGGGGCTGCTTTGGGCGGCATCTTTCTCGGTATCTTACGTTCAACCACCGTTTGGTTTTTATCGGCAACTTGGCAGGATGCCATTACTTTTCTGGTATTGGTGGCATTTCTGGTTATGCGTCCCCAAGGTATTCTGGGCAAACGGGCAAGATTGGAGGTGGAAGCGTGAGCTATCTCTGGCATTTGCTCATCTATCTAGGAGTCTATACTATCGTTGCCGTCAGTCTGAACTTAATTGTGGGGTACTGTGGCTTGCTGAGCTTAGCTCATGCTAGCTTTTTTGCATTGGGGGGCTACGTCTATGGGCTGGCGACTCTGACTTTGAAATGGGGCTTTGTTGAAGCGACATTCTTAGCCATTCTGATTGCTGTGGTTTTAAGCCTGATGGTTTCGATTCCGGCTTGGCGATTCAAGGGCAATTTTTTTGTATTGGTGTCGTTGGCGGTGCAAGCACTGCTATTTGGAGCGTTCTACAACTGGTATGGGGATGCACCGATAGGAACCTTGCAAAATTTGACGAACGGGACGTTTGGCTTATCGGGTGTTTCAAAACCAGTTCTATTAGGTTGGCAGTTGCAACAGACCTCTAGCATTGTGGGACTGACTTGGTTTCTGACCCTGCTGTGTGTTGGAATTTCTTGGTTGTTGCTCGGTTCTCCGTGGGGGCGATTGCTGCGATCACTACGAGATGATGAACTCGTCACCCGAGGACTAGGAAAAAATACGCGCTGGCTCAAAACTCAGGCATTTGCGATTGCCTGCGGTATGGTCGCGCTGGCAGGAGCCATCTTGACCAGCTATATCGGATTCATTGATCCCAGTGCAGCAGCGTTGGATGAATCGATTTTAATGCTATCAATGGTGCTAGTTGGCGGAGTCGGCAATTTTCGAGGGCCTTTGGTGGGGGCATTCATTTTGCTGGCAATTCCAGAGATTTTACGATTTGTCCAGATTCCCGATGCCATCGCAGCGAATGTCCGCTTAATTTTGTACGGAGTCAGTCTACTGCTCGTGATTCACCTCAGACCCGAAGGGGTTGCAGGCAAGTACCGCCTAGAGTAGAAGAGATGTTTATGAGCAAATCTGATATCGCCTCTATGGCATTGACCTATGCAAATCATCCTGAAAATAGTGGATCTGTCTTGCTCCAGATTCGAGGGCTATGCAAATCATTCGGGGGGCAACCTGTCCTCCGCAATGTCTCGGTAACGCTGAATCGGGGCGAAGTGGTGCTGCTGCGGGGTGAGAACGGTTCTGGGAAGACGACACTGCTGAATATTCTGACAGGTAATCTGATGCCCGATCGCGGTTCGATGCGACTTTTTACATCGGAAATGCCGATCACCTTTCAGTTCCCTCAGGCTTGGTGGCAATCCCTCAATCCCTTTGATCCATTTTGTCCAGAGGGGCTGGCAAACTTAGGCTTGAGCCGAACCTGGCAAGATCCTAGACTGTTTCCCACAGAAACGCTCCAGGATAATGTGACGATCGCCACACCCAATCAGATGGGAGAACACCCCCAGTTGGCGGTCTTCCAGCCCCAGAAAGTGCGGTATCAAGAACGGCTTAACCTCAAACAGGCGAGAATGCGACTGGCTCAACTGGGGTTGCAGGGGCGGGAAAAATCGTCCGCTGACCGCATTTCTCTAGGACAGTCGAAACGAGTGATGATTGCGCGAACCTTGCAGACAGGAGCGCAAATTTTGTTCTTAGATGAGCCGCTGGCAGGACTAGATAGTGCTGGGATGGAGGAAATTGTCTCGATTCTGCGGCACTTGGTTCAGGAGGAGAACTTGACACTGGTGATTGTTGAGCATCTGTTTAACATTCCGCGAGTTTTAGAAATAGCGACGACGGTGTGGACGCTGAAAGACGGAGAAATTAAGGTGGAGTCACCGCTAGCAGTGCGTGAGGAGCTGACACAAGCGAGTGGAGGGATTGAGGACTGGTTGAACCAGTTGCAGGGGGCAGAGAGATCGCTGCTGCATCTGCCATTACCTGGTGATGCGCAACTGTCGATTTTGCAATCACGGAGCAATTTCACTGGGACATCGGACGTTTCTGCAAATGAGAGCCTGCCTGTGCTGGAGGTGGAGAATCTGCGGATGTCGCGGGGACAACGGGCGGTATTGGGAATGGGGGAGGGGCTGTCGTTCTGCTTGCGGCGGGGGGATTTGGCGGTGCTGCAAGCGCCGAATGGCTGGGGCAAGACGACGTTGTTGGAGGCGATCGCGGGTTTGATTTCGACGACCGAAGGGAGCATCCGTCTCAACGGTCGTATCATTCACCAGCGTCCTGCCTGGGAGCGGGCAAAGCTAGGCTTGGCATTTTTACAGTCTCGAAACAATTTGTTTCCTGATCTAACGGTGCGAGAAGTCTTCCAGCTTTCTCATGTCAGTCATCCACCCGAGGATACGCGCCGATTTCTCAATCACCAAATGACAGCGCTGAGCGGAGGGGAACGGCAACGAGTGTTGCTAGCTTGCCTGGACAAAAGAGCGCATTTATATATATGTGATGAACCTTTTCTGGCGCTGGATGCGTCGGGGCTACAAGCGGTGTGGCAAGCGATTCAGCCACAGCCAAATAGCGCTTGCTTGATTGTTGTACCATCTACTGTGAAGGAGGTTGAGTGATGAAACGTCGGACATTTATTCACATGGGGCTGATCGCGGTGCCTGTGGCAGGAGGAATCATTGCCTGCAATCAGACTCCCAATCCGCAACCAACAGAGACAGCATCGCCTCTTAGCTCCGATCTGATGATTAAGATCGGTAGTATTCTTACCTTAACGGGACCAGCCGCTTTACTAGGGCAAGAAATGCAAAAGGGACAGCAATTGGCTGCTGAGTATTGGAAATCCAAAGGCGCAAATGTCGAAATTGTCTTTGAAGATAGTAAGAATCAACCCAGGGATGGACTTTCGGCGTTTCAGTCACTCAAAGCAAGAGGTATTCGTCTGTTTACGGTCAACGGCAGCGGAGTGGCGTTAGCGATCAAGCCTGAGATTAAGGAAAATGAGTCAACTTTATTAGCATTGGCGGCTCATCCAGGTATTACGGCTCCAGTACAGCCTGGAGTGTTTCGATATTCGACAACAGCAGTTGGAGAAGCGGCGGCTTTGTTTGACTGGATTCAGAAAGCTGGGTCAACGGGTACGGTGTTGCTCTTTCACTCGGCGGATGATTATGGATTGGCGTTTGCGAATGCGTTGCAAGCCAGTTTGAAGACAGCCAATATTCCAATAGTGGTGAAACCCTATCGAAGAGAGGATGTGCCGGAGATGCGATCTCTGGTGCAGTCCACAGTGCCACAGGGTTCGTATCTTCCGGTGGTAGTGGGAGTGGGGCAACCGATGGCACAGGTGATTACGGTGCTAAGGTCAATAGGCTATCAAGGAACGGTTCTTGCCAATATTGGCTATGCTCTTACAGGGGTACAGCAACAGTTGGGCACACAAGCTGGAAAAATTGCTTACATCGAAATCGATTTACCTCAAAACCCTGACTTGAAAGTGGTTGCAGAGCAATACAAAGCATCTTTTAATCAAAATATTACTCCTGATGCTTCAATTGGGTTTAATGCAGTGTCAATGATTGTGACAGCAGTACTTAACCTTAACAGTAACGATACAGAAAAGCTGAATAGTGAATTCCTCAACCAGATCAAAATTTATCTAGACATAAATGATACGAATATTATGAATAATGAAGTGGTAGTAAAGGTGAAGGTTCGTGAAACTTGAGACATTACTTATTGAACCCACATATATTGAAGTCTTGAACAGTTTGAAAGAGCTATTCGAGAACCTGGGGTATGTTGAAATGCCAGCCACTTCAATTGTTTCACCATTTTGGAATACAACGTTTACTCCTTCAAGTTCAGAAGTAATATTCAAATCTTTTGATTTGACTAATAAAGAGTGCTGTTCAATTGTCACTTGTCAACCATGCATTCGTCTTAACGATTTACCACTAATTGCAGATGGATGGCACTTGCCAACTTTCCATATGGTTTTTGCATTTCAATTTAACCCCACTAACACATTTATTAGTGAGTCGCTGAAGCACTATATTGACTATATAACTAAGATCGTTGGTTGTAGAACCCAAAAACTGTTTTTTACTGTTCCATGCGATGATCACTTTCCGAATGATGAAACCGTCATTGGATTTGGGAGAGATCTTTTAAAGTATTGCGGCATTGAGGACAGCCAGATAATTTCTTGCCGAGGCTTAGCCAACTATCAGAAAGGCAGCGTCCTCAGTGAAGACGGTATAACACATAGTACGCTAGGACCAAGAATAGAGGTTTATATTCTTGGTCCTAATGGGAAATTATATGAAATTGCAACTCTGCTGAATCTCCTTGCAAGTACGGACTCAGGCAATAGCCGTCATATCTTTGGAATTGCATTTGGAGTTGAACGACTTTCAAGTCTTGCAGTCCAACATCATAATATTTATTTGATGCCCAAGAATAAGCAGGCAATCAATAGATTGGCAAGTTACGTTTTGCATGAGACTTTTGCACCAACATCCCTTGGACAAGAAGCCAGTTGTCAAATGCTATATTTGGCTGACACTCTAATATTTACTTCGCCTAGCATTACCAATTATCTTAACGTACAACCTTATAAGAGAGGAAAAAATAATAGAGGATTGGTTCATCAATATAGGAAAATCATTAAGCAGCTAAGGGATTTAACGGTGGACACTGGAGTGGAGTGGAATGATATTCTCTCGTTTTTTTATGATGAGTATTCAATCGCGAAATTTGATATTTGTGATTTTGGCTTATTAAGTAGGTCATGATATTGACATGAGTGACTTGAATAATTCTCAAAATTTTCTAGATATCGCATACAGAGTGATTAACTCTTCTTCTGATATTTATGTAGCCTTAGCACGAGAATTAATTCAAATAACGTCAGCAGATTTTTGTTTGCTTTCCTTATCTGCCAATAGCATTACAGATTTCAAAACTATATATAAGTCTAATATTAGTTCCGAACAAATAGAAAGATATATAAACAGTTTACAAAAAAAAGTGAATTTTCAATCTAAGAGAGATTTAAACCCTGCTTTTTCTCTTAGAAGTTTTTGGAAAGCAAATGACCGATATAAGCAATCTTTTGCTTTGGTGATAGGTGCATCACAAAGTGTGAGTATGCAGTTAAAACAAAAACCTTACTACTTAGCTGTTAGTATAGAATCTAAAAGTTCTATTCATTCTGAAGGCTCACTGCTTGAAATCAGTACAGTTGAATCTTATGTATCTATAACAGCTAAAGAGAGGGATTGTCTAAAGTTTTCAGGGAAGATTAATGCTCAACAGATTTGTATCCCTAGCTTTTACCAAGATGTTTATCTTTCATCTCTAATGAAAGACATTACCCTTATCGCTGAGTATCACCTTCTGCCTCCGGATCCTATCTCAGCATTGTCTATACCTCTTGGATTTACATATTCTAATAATCTTAAAAATAATGAGTTTGTGACTATTAATTTAGCATGGTTTGGAACTGAAGAGGCCCATGCCATTGATTTAGATATCAACCTAATTGATTGGGTTGTTCAACTATGTCGATTTGTTTCTCATGAGGTGGTGACAAAGTCGATCGATCGGGAACATCTTTGTTATCTCCTCTGGGATGTGGATTCACTTACTCGACATGCTGGTTTAACTAAGGGAGAGCGGGAATCACTGGACTTAATCTTACAAGATTATAGTTTTGATGAACTGGCTAGGCACTTTGGCATTAAAACCATAGATCAAAAGCTTCAAAAACTGCGCGATAAAATAAAACCTCTCTTGAATGCAAACCCAGAGACTCGAAAAAGGCTAGAAGAATGCAAAATAGATATTAACTCCCGGTTTTTTTCTACAAATTTGGTCAAAAAGGCTCTCATGTGTTCCGAATATTACCGTGGGAATCGGCTGATTGACTGACAAAACTAATCAGCGGCGTAGCAGTACGTGTGTATCTTGAACTCGATACGATAGGTACGTTGCTCGTGCTGTTGGCGAGAGGCCATAGCGGGCTCAGGATCACGGCTATGGGTAAAACAGACATGGCGAATGAGTGTCCAACCGTTCTCTAGAGCGGCCTTGACCCAATCCCATCCGATGCGAAAATAGCTGTTGCCTCGAAACCAATGGGGGTCCACCCAGCGACGTTTGCCCGTGGCGACGACCTCGGCACCTTGGGCGGTGACGTAGAGGGTGGCGACGGCCAAGAGAAACCAGAGGCGGGAGAGGGCACAGAGGTCGCGAATCTCGGATTTTTGGAGATTCCAACCGTTGGATTGGTCATCAAGAAAGGCCTCTTCTATCTCGAATCGTAGGCCGTATTCCTCGAAGGTTTGCAGGCTGGTGGGTTCATTGCTGGCGATAGCCCAAAACTCACCGTTGACGCTGTTGTAGCCAAAAGCGACATGCACCGGGCCGTACCACTCGCCTTTGTGGAGCTTCACGGTATGCCAACAGAGCGCCTCTCCTCGCTGGGGTGATTGAAGCGAAGCTGTCATGAGATGCAATTAGCCCACAAGCTTTGCTGCGCCTGACTTCTGGCGGCTGAATTTCCCCAGGTATCTGCTTTGTACATCTTCTGAATGATAAGTTTGGATTATCTTCGCTGCCGATGTTTTACGCTCTCTGAAGCAGTCATTTAGAGGCGTAGGATGAAGCGAAAGTGGGAGAATGAGGAACTAACTGAGCATTGGAGCATTGATATCTCAGAGAGGGGACTGATTGTTCAAAAGAAGGGAGCCAACCGTTTAGGGTTCGCACTGCTGCTGAAGTTCTTTCAATGGAAGGGGCGCTTTCCGGAGAAGAAGAATGAGATTGTGCGCGTTGTGCAAGAATTTGTTGCTGAGCAATTGGGTATTTCTGCAAGTCTTTACCAGGAATACGACTGGCAAGGAAGAGCCAGTCACTATCATCGAGCAGAAATTCGCCAATTACTACAGTTTCGTCCCGTTCAGTCGTCGGATTTTGACGAGTTGCGCCAGTGGCTCATGGATGTGGTCTTACTGGAGGAAGTCGATGTCCGTCGCATTCAACAGTCGCTCTATGAGGAGCTAAAGAACCGTAGGATTGAACCCCCGACTTCTGGTCGTCTCCAACGTCTACTCAATTCAGCCAAGCACCAGTTTGAGACACAACTTTGTGTGACCATTAGTGAGCGCATCTCCGTGTCCTGCCGTGAAGCGTTGGATGAATTGACCGGACCTCAAGAAGATTCCTACCTCCTAGACCCCCAGGAGGTTCAGCTCAATCAACTGAAGGAAGAGGTGGGGTCTGCCACAGTGAAGAGCCTGGAAGCCGAGTTGTCGAAACTCGAAATTCTCCAAAGGGTGGGAGTTCCTGACGGTCTGTTTACAAGCCTGTGCGAAAGTATGGTGGAACGATATCGATTGCGGGTTGAGACAGAGACACTGACCGAGTTGAGACGGCATCCTGAGCCGATGCGATACACTCTGTTGGCGGCATTTTGCTCCTTACGCTTGCAAGAGGTCATCGACAATATCGTTGAGCTTCTGCTGCAACTGGTCAATCGACTGGAGCGACGGAGCCGCAAGCGAGTCACCGAAGAAGTGGTCGCCAAAGCGCAAAGTAGCGGTGAGCATGACAAAATCCTTTATCAGATCGCTCTGGCAGCCCTGGCTCAACCAGAGGGACTGGTCAAAGATGTGATTTATCCCATTGCAGCAGAAGAGACTTTGGAGAAATTGGTGGACAGTTTAAGTGGAGGAGGGACATTTCGAGAACGGCTTCATGCTCGCCTACGCACTGCCTATCATCACCATTACCGCCGGATGCTGCCCTTAATTCTCAAGGCGTTGGAGTTCCGGTGTGATAACCCCCAACTGCAACCCATCCTGGAAGCGCTGCGGCTTTTGAAGGATTATGCGGATACTCCAGCGCGGACTCCTTATGCGGCAGACCACTCAGTGCCAATTGAAGGCGTTCTCAGTTCCACCTGGCAGGCGGTAGCGGTCAGCATGGGGGAAAATGGCGAACCTAAAATTGACCGGGTGGCTTATGAACTGGGCGTGCTTCAAATGGTGCGGGACAAATTGCGTTGCAAGGAGATCTGGGTAGATGGAGCTAAGCGCTACCGGAATCCGGACGAGGACTTGCCGCAAGACTTTGAGGCAAAACGCGCAACCTATTATCAGATCTTGCAGCAACCCCTGGAGGTGGAATCCTTCATCGCCAAAATTCAGCAGGACATGGCTCAAGCCTTGAAGCAATTTAATGCGGGGCTGCCCACCAATTCTAAAGTGGACATTTCCTCAACTCGTGACGGTTGGATTCGCTTGAGTCCCTTGGAGGCACAACCGGAACCCGAACAGTTGAGGATGCTGAAGGAGGAACTCCATCGTCGTTGGTCCACAATTCCCTTACTGGACATCCTCAAAGAAACCGAATTTCGACTTGGGTTCACGACCCATTTCCGGAGCGCTGCCAGCCGAGAAGCCCTTGACCCTGTTGAGCTACAGAAGCGCCTGTTGTTGTGTCTGTACGCCTTAGGAACCAATCTGGGCATCAAGCGGATTGCTCCCTCAGATCACGGTGTCGGCTACTTTGATTTGCATTATGTTCGTCGCAAGTTCTTGAGTAAGGCGGCACTCCGGCAGGCGATTACTGATGTGGCGGATGCAGTATTCCGTGTCCGGTTGCCGCACATTTGGGGAGATGGCACCACCGCTTGTGCGTCAGACTCCAAGCAGTTTGGGACGTGGGACCAGAACCTGATGACCGAATGGCACCCGCGCTATCAAGAACGAGGGGTGATGATCTACTGGCATGTAGAAAAGAAGTCAGTTTGCGTTTATTCCCAACTCAAGCGCTGTTCCTCCTCGGAGGTGGCCGCCATGATCCAAGGTGTACTGCGCCACTGTACCCAAATGTCGATTGATAAAAACTACGTCGATACGCACGGTCAAAGTGAAGTTGGCTTTGCCTTTTGCTATCTCCTCGGCTTCCAACTCATGCCGCGCATCAAAGGTATTCAGCAGCAAAAGCTGTATCTACCCGATAAAGGGCAATCCAAGTCCTACCYGCATCTTCAGGCAATTATTAAACGCCCGATTCGTTGGCGGTTGATCCGAGAGCAGTATGACATGATGGTCAAGTTTGCTACCGCTCTTAAGCAAGGGACTGCCGAGCCAGAGGTGCTCTTATCTCGCTTCACTCGCAACAATGCTAAACACCCGGTTTACTTAGCTTTGGCTGAACTGGGCAGAGCCATCAAAACGATCTTTCTATGTCGTTACTTGCATGACGAACGCATTCGTCAGGAGATCCAAGAGGGCTTGAATGTCGTTGAAAACTGGAATAGCGCCAATGACTTCATCTTCTATGGCAAGAGCGGTGATTTTACTTGCGCCCCTGTGGTGTTGAAGGAAATCTCCATGCTTTGTTTACACCTGCTCCAGGTCAGTTTGGTTTACATCAATACCTTGCTTATTCAGCAAGTTTTGTCTGAACCGGATTGGATACAGCAAATGGG